>JAWKHS010000021.1 GCA_041394705.1 Vicinamibacterales bacterium | reverse complement strand
AGGATGTTGGTGACGCCGGCCCGGTGGGCCGCGAGCACCTTCTCCTTGACGCCGCCGATGGGCAGCACCTTACCGCGCAGCGTGATCTCGCCGGTCATGGCGACCTCGCGCCGTGTCTTCACCTTCGCGAGCGCCGAGATCATGGCGGTGGCCAGCGTGATGCCGGCCGACGGCCCGTCCTTCGGAATGGCGCCCTCGGGGATGTGGACGTGCACGTCGAGCTTGCGGTTGAAGTCCTTCGGGATGCCCAGCTCCTCGGCGCGCGAGCGGATGTAGCTCATGGCGGCCTGCGCGGATTCCTGCATGACGTCGCCGAGCTTGCCGGTGAGCGTCAGGCGGCCGCGGCCCGGCATGAGCGTCGCTTCCGTGACCAGGATCTCGCCGCCCACCTCGGTCCACGCCAGGCCCGTGGCCACGCCGACCTCGTTCTGCTCCTCGGCCAGGCTCGGCCGGAAGCGGGGCACGCCCAGGTACTGCGTGACCTTGTCGGGCGTGATCTCCTCGAACGTGGCCGCGCCCTCGGTGACGACCTTCCGCGCCACCTTCCGGCACACGGAGTTGATCTCGCGCTCGAGGCTGCGGACGCCGGCCTCGCGCGTGTAGCGCTGGATGATGGTCTGGATGGCGTCGCCGCCGAAGCTGATCTGCTTGTCCGTCAGGCCGCTGCCCTCGATGGCCTTCGGCACGAGGTAGCGCTTGGCAATCTCGATTTTCTCGACCTCGGTGTACCCGGCGAGCTGCAGGACCTCCATGCGGTCCCGGAGCGCCTGCGGAATCGTGTGCAGCACGTTGGCCGTGCAGATGAACATCACGTTCGACAGGTCGTACTCGACGTCCAGGTAGTGGTCCTGGAAGGTGGAGTTCTGCTCGGGGTCCAGGACCTCGAGCAGGGCGGCCGACGGGTCGCCCCGGAAGTCCATCGACATCTTCTCGACTTCGTCGAGCAGGAAGACCGGGTTCACGGTGCCGGCCTTCTTCATCATCTGGATGATCTGGCCGGGGAACGCGCCGATGTAGGTGCGGCGGTGGCCGCGGATCTCGGCCTCGTCGCGCACGCCGCCGAGCGACAGGCGCACGAACTTGCGGTTCATGGCGCGGGCGATCGACTTGGCGAGGGACGTCTTGCCGACGCCCGGAGGGCCCGCCAGCGTGAGGATGGTGGCCTTCGGCTTCTTCACCAGGGCGCGCACGGCCAGGAACTCGAGCACCCGCTCCTTGATCTTCTCGAGGCCGTAGTGGTCCTCGTTGAGCACGTGCTCGGCCACCTTCAGGTCGCGGCTCTCCTTGGTCTTCTTGTGCCAGGGCACCGCGATCAGCCAGTCGAGGTAGTTGCGCGAGACGGTGGCCTCGGCCGACATCGGCGGCATGGCCTCGAGGCGCTTCAACTCCTGGATGGCCTTCTCGGCGACGTCCTTCGGCATCCGGGCCTGTTCGATCTTCTTCTTCAGATCGTCGGTCTCGTTGCCCTTGTCGTCCTTGCGCCCCAGCTCCTTCTGGATCGCCTTCATCTTCTCGTTGAGGTAGTACTCCTTCTGCGCCTTCTCCATCTGCTTCTTCACGCGAGACTGGATGCGGCGATCGACCTGGAGCTTGTCCACCTCGGCATCGAGGATGCCGGCGATGCGGTTGAGGCGTTCGAGCGGCGAGATGATCTCGAGGAGATTCTGCTTCTCGTCCACGCCGACGAGGAGGTGGGCCGCGATGGTGTCGGCCAGCTTGCCGGGATCGTCCACCTTCACGGCGGCGATCATGGCGTCGTAGTGGAGGTTGTTCGAGAGCTTCACGTACTGCTCGAACAGCGCCACGACGCGGCTCATGGTCTGCTCGACGTCGCCGGAGGTCTCGCGCTGCTTCTGCAGCACTTTGACCACCACGCGGAAGAAGCCCTTGTCTTCCTTCCACTCGATGACGCGGGCGCGCTCGACGCCCTCGACCAGGACCTTGATGTTGCCGTCGGGCAGCTTGAGGCTCTGCACCACGTTGGCGACGCAGCCCATCAGGAACACGTCCTCGGGTCGCGGGTCGTCGGTGCTCGCGTCGTGCTGGGCCGCCAGGAAGATCCGCTTGTCCTTGCCGAGCGCGTGCTCGAGCGCGCGGATGGACGACGGCCGCCCGATGACGAACGGCATCATCATGTGCGGGAACACGACGACGTCGCGCAGCGGGACGACGGGGAGGGTTTCGTAGACGTCCATCAACCAGCCTTCTCGATGACCTCGAGCCCGGTGTTCTTGTTGAGCACCATCTCGCGGGTGACCACGTATTCGCGGCCCTTCTTCTGGCCGGGCAGCGTGTACATCAGCTCGAGCATCAGGTCTTCGATGATCATCCGAAGACCGCGCGCGCCGATCTTGCGCTCGAGGGCCATGTCCGCGATGGCCTCGAGCGCGTCGTCGGTGAAGCGGAGTTTGACGTTCTCGTATTCGAAGAGCTTCTGGTACTGCCGGGCGATGGCGTTGCGCGGCTGCGTGAGGATCTGCACCAGCGCCGGGCGGTCGAGCTCGTGGAGCGTGCCCAGCACGGGCAGACGGCCGACGAACTCGGGGATGAGGCCGAACTTGATGAGGTCCTGCGGCTCGATCTGCTCGAGGAGCGTGCCGGCGTCGCGCTGCTTGCGCGACTTCACGTCGGCCTTGAACCCGAGCGTCTTCTTGCCCAGGCGCCGCTCGACGACCTTCTCGAGGCCCACGAACGCGCCGCCGCAGATGAAGAGGATGTTCGTCGTGTCGATCTGGAAGAACTCCTGGTGCGGGTGCTTGCGCCCGCCCTGGGGCGGCACGTTGGCGACCGTCCCTTCCAGGATCTTCAGCAGCGCCTGCTGGACGCCCTCGCCGGAGACGTCGCGCGTGATCGAGGGGTTCTCGTCCTTGCGGCCGATCTTGTCGATCTCGTCGATGTAGACGATGCCCTGCTGGCACTTCTCGATGTCGCCGCCGGCGGCCTGCAGCAACTTCAGGATGATGTTCTCCACGTCCTCGCCGACGTAGCCGGCCTCGGTCAGCGTCGTGGCGTCCACGATCGTGAACGGGACGGAGAGGAGCTTGGCGAGCGTCTGGGCGAGGAGGGTCTTGCCGGTGCCGGTGGGGCCGATGAGGAGGATGTTCGACTTCGTCAGCTCGACATCCGCCCGGCCCTTGGGCTGCTTGGAAATCTCCAGCCGCTTGTAGTGGTTGTAGACCGCCACCGCCAGCTTCTTCTTGGTGCGCTCCTGCCCGATGACGTACTCGTCGAGGAACTTCTTGATCTCGGGCGGGGAGGGCAGCGTGGACCGGACGCTTCGGCTCTCGCGATTGTCGTCCGCGATGATGTCGTTGCAGACCTCGACACACTCATCGCAGATGAAGACCGTGGGGCCGGCGATGAGCTTCCTGACGTCGTTCTGATCTTTGTTGCAGAACGAGCAGCGCAGGATCTCACCTTCGCCGTTCTTCTTGACCATAGGGATGCTCGTGGCAGGAGACGGCCCGGGAGCCCTCTCGATCGATGTTACACCCGTTTCCGGAGCACGTCGTCAATAATTCCGTACTCCTTCCCTTCGTCGGGCGACATGATGTAGTCGCGCTCCGTGTCCTCCTGGATGCGCTTCACGGACTGACCCGTGTGCTCCACCATGATCTCGTTGATGCGCTCGCGCTGGCGCAGGATCTCCTTCGCCGCCAGCGCGATGTCGGTGGCCTGCCCCCCCAGCCCGGACATCCACGGCTGATGGATGAGGATGCGCGAGCTGGGCAGCGACGCGCGCTTGCCCTTCGCGCCCGCGGCCAGCAGCACGGCCGCGATCGAGGCCGCCTGGCCGATGCACAGCGTCTGCACGTCCGGACGCACGTACTGCATCGTGTCGTAGATGGCCAGGCCCGCCGTGATGACGCCGCCGGGGCTGTTGATGTAGAGCAGGATGTCCTTGTCCGGGTCCTCGGCTTCCAGGAACAGCATCTGCGCGATCACGAGGTTCGCGACCGCGTCGTCGATCGGCGTGCCGATGAAGATGATGTTGTCCTTCAGCAGCCGCGAGAAGATGTCGTAGGCTCGCTCGCCGCGGTTGGTCTGTTCGACCACCATGGGCACGAGCTGCATGCGCGAGTCGGTCACGGTTCGCATCCTTGGATCAATCGGCGCGTCGGACGCCGCCTTCACTCCACCACCTGCACGCGGCCCAGGACCGCGTTCACCGTCTTGTCGCGCCTGAGGCCGACCTGCATGCGGCCCAGGCCGTCTTCCTGCTCGAGCCTGGCGCGCACGGCCACCGGCGTCAGGCCGGAGCGCTCGGCGTAGCGCTCGAGCTCCCGGTCGAGGTCCGCCTCGGTCACCTGAATGCCGTCACGGCGCGCGATCTCGTCGAGGACCAGCGCCGAGGCCACGGATTCCTGCGCCGGTTCGCGCTGTCCCTGGCGGAAGGCCGCCCAATCGATGTTGGCGCGCCGCGGGTCGATCTGCTGCGACATGAGCCGGCGGGCGAAGTCCTCCACGCGGCGGTCCACCTCGCGATCGACCAGCGTGCCGGGCACGGGGAAGGGCAGGCGCTTGGCGAGCTGCTTGAGCAGGTCCGCACGCACCTGGCGTTCGGACGCGTCGCGCGATTCGGCTTCCAGGTCCGAGCGCACGCGCGCGCGCAGCGCCTCGAGCGACTCCAGGTCCTCGCCCAGATCCTTGGCGAACTCGTCGTCGAGCTCCGGGACGACGCGGCGGCGCAGTTCCTTCAGCGCCACCGTGTAGGACACCGACGTCCCGGCCAGATCGGCCACGGCGTAGTCGGCCGGATAGCTGAGCGTGAACGACCGCGACTCGCCGACGGCCATGCCCATGACCTCGGCGTCGAAGCCGGGCGGGTTGGCGGGCGCGCCGATCTCGATCGACACCTTCTCGTGGGTGTCGGGCGGGGCGGTGACGCCGTCGGCGCCTGTCGAGCGGCGCTCCAGGTCGATGACCAGCGTGTGGCCCTCGGCGACGCCGCCCTCGACCGGCTCGTAGCGCGCGGCGCGCTCGCGGAGACGCTCGAGCGTCTGCTGGACGGCGTCGTCGTCCACGGACACCGCCGGGCGGCGGAGCTGGATCTCGTCGAAGGCGCCGGGATCGAACGGCGGCACGACGTCGAAGCTCGCCGTGAAGGACAGCGGCTTGCCCTCCTCCACGACCACGTCCTTCACGTCCGGGGTGTCCACCGGCTCGACCCCCTTGGCGGTGAGGGCCTCGTCCACGGCCTTCGGGATGAGATCGGTCGCGACGTCGTGGAGGATCTGGGCCCGGAAGCGCTGCCGGACCACGGTGGGCGGCACGCGGCCGGGCCGGAAGCCGGGCAGCCGCGCCGACTTGGCGTAATCCCGGGTGACCCGGTCGATGGCCGATTCCACCTCGGGTACGGGGATCTCGACCGTGAGCTGTCGGCGGGTCTCGTTGACGTCTACCAGTTCTGTCTTCATTGAATGTGTGTGGTGGGTGGGACCCGCCGGCGCTCGTACGGCGCTTCGGCGAGGCAGTCTCCCCGCGAGCTCGTGGTGCCGAGGCTCCGGGGCGCGCCAGCGTGAGCGGAGGCTGGTGCGAAAGGGGGGACTCGAACCCCCATAGCCTTGCGGCTACCGGATCCTAAGTCCGGCGCGTCTGCCAGTTCCGCCACTTTCGCAAGGCCGGCTGTTGTCGCCAGAGTAGCACGGTTCCCGGGCCGTCCTTGCCGGGCCGGCCGACGGGCCGTCCCTGGATGTGCACGCCCGTCCGCGGTCCCGACACTGGCGGCTCGCTGCATGCGCTTTCGCACCAATTGTCGGCCGATCGAGGCCCGGCCGACAGGGCCGGGACCCGGCCTCAGGCCGGGACCGGAGCCCGGTTACTGACCAGCAGCTCGTCGACGTGCCCCCGGCCGGCGGCCTTCGTGTTGATGGCCCGGCGGGCCGGGACGCGCGTGACGCGCAGGCCCGCTGCCTGGGCCGTCGGCCCCCCGTAGAGCCGGACGATGGTCTCGGCGCTGGAGTTGCTGAGCAGCACCTGGACGCCGCGCCCGGCCAGACGGACCGCCAGCGCCTGGAGGTCGGCCTGGTCCTCGTCCGAGAAGCCTCGGGCCGTGTAATGACGGAAGTTCGCCGTCGGCCCCATCGGGGCGTAAGGGGGATCGAAGTAGGCGAAGTCGCCGGAGCGGGCACGGGCCGCAGCCCGGCCGAAGGCGCTGCAGGCGATGGTCACTCCAGGCGCCGCCAGCGCGGCGGCCGCCGCCCGGAGCCGCTCGGCCACCACGATGCGCGGCCGGAGATACCGCCCGGCCGGCACGTTGTACCCACCCTGGCGGTTCAGGCGGAAGAGCCCGTTGTAGCCAGTACGGTTGAGGTAGAGCAGCGCCGCCGCCAGGTCCACCGGATAGGTCTCGGGCGCGGCGCCGGAGCCGAGCCAGGCCGCCCGGGCTGGGTTGAAGCGGCGGTCGCGCACGTCGTAGTAGTAGTCGGCGCCGCCCCGGGCGTGTCCGTCGGCCAGGGCCGCCAGCTCGCCGATCACGGCCTCGGTCGCATCCCGGACCCGGAGGTAGCACCCGACCAGGTCCGGGTTTTCGTCGCTCAGCCAGGCGCGCCGCCCGCGGAGCCGTCCGCTGGACCAGAGGTCGAAGAAGACGGCGCCGGACCCCAGGAAGGGCTCGTGATACGCCCGGATCGTGTCCGGATAATAGGTGCGCAACACCGGAAGCAGCTGCCGCTTGCCCCCGGCCCACTTCAGGAAGGGCCGCGCCTGCTCCGACGCCGACACGGCGCGCATCTTACCAGTCGGTGCGTCCCTCGACCCACCACCAGGCGCCCACCGTTCCGGCCAGGAGGACCGTCGCCGTGCCGACCACGGCCGCCTGCCCGCGGGCGCGCTCCAGCAGCCCGGAGACGACCACCGACGTGGCCTCGGCCGCCGTCGTGACATCGGCCGCCCCGCCGAACGTCCACACCAGCGCGCCGACGCCGGCCAGGATGACCAGGAGGCTGGCCGCGATCGCCACGTTGAACCCCCAGTCCACCACCACCTCCCGGCGCCACTCCTCACGGTGGGCCGCGGCCGCCACGGCGGCGGCGAAATGGGGTGGCGGTGCCGCGACGGGCCAATCGACCAGCACCCGCTCGATGCGGCGGGCCAGATCGAGGCGCGCGCGGCACGCGGCGCAGGTCCCGGCGTGCTCCGCCAGGTCCGACGGCAGGGCCGTCCCCCCGGCCACCTCGTCGGCCAGGTCGTCCACCCGCCGGCAGTCGGCCGTCATGCCAAATCGCCCTCGAGCGCGGCGCGGAGCAGTCGCTTGGCGCGGAAGAGGTGCGTCTTCACCGTGCCCACCGGGATCCGCAGCGCGTCGGCCAGCTCTTCGTACTTGATGCCCTTCACGTAGTGGCCGTGCACGAGCACCCGGTAGTGCTCGGGCAGCCGCGCCATGGCCTTGTCGAGACGGTCCCGCAACTCGACATCGGAATAGGCGCGATCGCGTGTTCCGACGGCCGGGCGGGCCGCGCCATCGTCGTCGAGCGACACGTCCTGGAAGCGCTCCCGGCGCCGCGCCTCGAAGGCGGCGTTGGTCACGATCCGGTAGATCCACGTCGCCAGGGACGCGTCCCCCCGGAAGTCCGGCAGGCCGCGGTGCACCCGCAGGAACACCTCCTGGGCCACGTCCTCCGGCCGCAGGGGCGGGCGCACCAGTCGTGAGGCGAGGGCGAAGACCATGGGCGAGTACCGATCCACCAGTTCCCGGAACGCCGCGTCTTCCCCGCGGCGGCAGCGCGCTAGCAGGTCACGTTCGTCAGCCGCCGGCATGCGCTCACCGCCATTAGACCCGGCATCCGTCGCGGATTGTTTCACCCGCGGCGGTCCTGAAACAATCACCCGGGCGACGGCAGTCCAAGTGGGCGTGTGGAGGCAGACCGGTGGCTGAGACCAGCATCATGTTCGCGGGCGTGGTGATCCTGCCGGCGCTCGTCATCCTCGGCGGTTTCACGATGCTGGGCCTGGCCATCCTGCGCGGGACGCGCCAGGCGGAGTTCCGGCATCAGGAGCGCATGGCCATGATCGAGCGGGGCATGGTGCCGCCCGACCCGGTGCTGGGCGACGCCGGACTGCGCCGCGCCTACGGCGCCAAGCTGACTCTGGGGATCCTGACCTGCGGTCTGGGCCTCGCCCTGGTGTTGCTCATCTCCCTGGCGGCCGGCGAGCCGATGCTCGGCCTGGGCATCGGCGGGGCGTTCGTGATGGTCGGGCTGGCCTTCGTGGTGAGTGCCTTCAGCACGCGGCGCGACCCGTATGCGGCTCGCGACGCCCGGCGCGACGCCAGGAGCGAGCCCCCGGCGGGGTTGACGCCGCCGCCCGGCGCGTGAGTCCGCGGCGGTGCGCCGCGCGTGGCGCACACCGTCAGCGGAACTGGATGCTGACGACCGGGTCGTTGACCTTCAGCCCCTTCACGTCCTTCAGGTAGGGCTTCAGCTCGCTCACCGACGCGGTCGGCCCGAGCATCTTCTGCACCTGCTTCAGCTTCGCCTCGTCCTGCAGCAGCGTCTCCATGTCCATCTCGAGGAGCGTGACGCGCGAGCCGGACACGTGATCGGCGTTGGTCTTCAGGATCTTGCCGGCCACCTCGATGTCGATGCCCACCTTGAAGCCCTTGAACATCGACTTCATCATCTCGAGCATCTGCGGGTTGTCCATGTCGGGCCCGCCCGTCGGGGCCGCTGCCGGCGCGTCGCCCTGCGGCTTGTCGTGCAGGGTGACCGTGAGGGTGGACGCGCCGTCGCCCTTGTCGAACGCGAAGGTCACGGGCGCGCCGTCCTTGGGCGGCGTGGAGATGCCGCCGGTGGACGAGCCGTTCAGGCTCGGATCCTGATCCACGCGCAGCTTGGTGACGTCGGTGAAGGCGAAGACGGCCGTGGAGCCCTCGAACCCGTCGTCCGTTTTCATGGGCGTGTTGGACACGAAGGTCACGCCCTCGCCGAGGCGGCTGGCGGCCCGCTGCATGTCGGCGTCGGACATCGCACCTGGCGTGGTGGACGGCTGCCCGCCCAGCCCGTTGAACATGCCCTTCATGAGGGCGGTGTTCATCAGCACGGTCTGTTCGACCGTGCCGCTGCCGTCGGCCTTCACCTTGATGAGCGTCGCGCTGCGGATGCAGCCGGTGCACGCGGCGGCAGTGAGAGCGATGACGGCGGCTTTGGCGAGCATCGTGGCCTCCCCAGGGGACCTCAATCATACCCTCGGGCCGGCGCCCCTTCGTGTCCGCCGCCGGCCGCGCCGCCGGCGTCCGACGCGATAATAGGGCCTGGCGCCCGCGCGCGACGTCCGCGCGGCCCGGCGCCCGATGACGCATGAAGGTCATAGGCCTCTCCCCGCTCGACATGGACGCCACCGTCACCCTGGTGGAGGACGGCGTCGTCACGTACGCGGCCGCCGAGGAGCGCTTCACCCGCGTCCGGCTGCAGGACGGCTTTCCCTGGCAGGCGCTGCAGGACTGCCTCGCCGTCACGGGCACGGACCTGGCGGAGGTGACCGCCGTGGCCTATCCGTTCCTCGCCTGGGACGAAGAGACGCGGCTCTTCGCCGAGTCCCTGACCGGCGGGGACGCCCTCGCCGGCGGCGGGGACGAGGCTGCCCTCGAGAAGCGGCTGGCCGAGGCGGAAGCCCGCGTGCCCGTGCGCTCCACGGCCATCCCGGGTCTGGCGGATCCGAACGAGCGGGCGGAGGCGCCGCCGGCCGCGAAGGCCCTGGCGCTCCGGGCCCTGGCCGGCGACAGCGTCGTCTCGCGCAACGTGGCGCGCCGCGGCACCGACCCGTGGGGCCGGGACGCGCAGCAGTTCCACAAGAAGTGGCACGACGAGCTCGAAAGCGCCCTGGCGGACCTCGGGCTGCTCGATCGTCTCCGGCGGCACGAGCACCACCTGACGCACGCCGCCAACGCCTACTTCTGCAGCGGGTTCGACGAGGCCCTCGTCGTGAGCCTGGACGGGTACGGGTCCGGCCTGTCGGGCACCGTCAGCCTTGGCCGGGGCGGCACGCTCACGCGCCTCCACGCCGTTCCGTATCCGCACTCGCTCGGCCTGCTCTACGAGGCCGCGACGTCCGGACTCGGGCTCCGTCCGGGTCGCCACGAAGGCAAGGTCGTGGGACTGGCAGCCTACGGCGATCCGTCGATCCTGGGCGACCTGCTGCTCTCCCGCGTCGAGCGCGAGCCCGGATCCTTCCGCCTGCGCGCCGGCAACGATCTCGAGTTCGCGCGCCGGCTCGCGGCGCGGTTCCCCAAGATCGACGTGGCGGCGGCCTACCAGGACGTCGTCGAGACGGTGGCCACGGGCTACATCGCCCATCACCTGGCCGCCACCGGCGCCCGACAGGTGGTCCTCTCGGGCGGCGTCGTCTCCAACGTGAAGCTGAACCAGCGCATCTTCGAGCTGCCGGGCGTCGACCGGATCTACGTGCACCCGAACATGGCGGACGGCGGGTGCGGCACGGGCGCGGCGCTGCTCGAGTTCCAGGGGCGCGCCGATCTCTCGCGGCCGATGGCGGATGCCTTCCTGGGGCCGGACTACACGGACGACCAGATGCGGGCGGCGCTCACCCGCTCGCAGCTGCCCTTCGATCACTACGCGCCCATCGAGCCGAAGATCGCGCAGCTCATCGCCGCCGGCAAGGTGGTGGCGCGCTTCACGGGCCGGATGGAGTACGGTCCGCGCTCGCTCGGCAACCGCTCGATCCTGTACCACGCGCGCGAGCCCGAGGTGAACCAGTGGCTCAACCAGCGGCTCGGGCGCACCGAGTTCATGCCGTTCGCCCCGGCCACGCTGCACGAGCGCCGGCACCAGTGCTACCGCAACGTCGACGGCGCCGACTTCGCCGCCGAGTTCATGACCATCACGTTCGACTGCACGCCCTTCATGCGGGAGGAATCGCCCGCCGCCGTCCACGTGGACGGGACCGCGCGCCCGCAGCTCGTCACCGAGCGGTCCAATCCCAGCCTGCACGCGGTGCTGAGCGAGTACCACCGCCTCACGGGGCTCCCGACCATCATCAACACGAGCTTCAACATGCACGAGGAGCCGATCGTCTGCACGCCGGACGACGCGGTGAGCGCGTTTCTCCAGGGCAACCTGGACTACCTCGCCATCGGCCCGTTCCTCGTCGCGCATCCCAGCCGGTGACGGACTGTCGATGATCGTCGGCGGCATCGCGCGGGCGCCCGGTCGGGAGGCCGCGGCGCTCGCGGTGGACGGGCGGATCGCGGCGGCCGTGGCGCGTCCGGCTGGCCCGGCGGGCGAGTCGCCCGGAACGCTCGACGCCTGCCTGGCCGCGGCCGGGCGCTCGGCGGGCGATCTGACCCACGTCGTGATCGTCGACGGCGATGCCGCCGGCACCGGCCCGACCTCCGATGACGGACCGCCTGGCGGGGCCGCGGCGGGGCCGGCCCGCCACCGGGTGAGCCGGCTCGCCGCGCACTGGCGCCTCGCCAGGGCCAGCGGCGCCGTGGCCGCGGTGGTCGCCGACGGCACGGCCGCGATGCTCGTGGACGACGGGGGAGCGCGGATCGTCGAGGCGCCGGCGGCCGCGGTGCTCCTGGCGCTGGCCGGCGAGCTCGCGTCGATCCTGGGACTCACGCCCGCGGGCCGTCCGTCGGGCGATGCGCTTGGCGATCTCGAACAGCTCGCGGGCACGCACGCGGGCGCCGCCGCGCCGCTTTCGGGCCTGGTCGACGACGCGGATCCCGCGACGGCGGACCGCGGCGCCTTCGACAGCGCCGTGGCCGCGGCGCGCGACGCGGCCGGCGCGCCGCTCGACGACGCGTCCTCGCCGCTCGTCCGGGCCGCGCGCGTCCGGGCCGGCCTGGCCGAGGCGTTCCTCGCGGCCGTCGCCGCCGTGTTCGGCGCGCTCGCGTCGCGTGCGACGACGCCGCCGGCGCTGGCGGGCCGCGCGTTCGCCTCGCCCGACTTCGCGGCGCGCGTGCGCGCCGCCGCCGGGCGGCCGCTGGCCGTCGCGCCCTGGCCGTCGGCCGACGGCGCGGCCGTTGGCGCCGCGCTGGCCATCGGCCCGTCGGTGGAGGGCGCGCTGTCGCATGGCGCAGCCGTCGGACCGCCGGCCACCGAACAGGATGCCAAGGCCGTGCTCGAGAACTGCCGGCTGGACTACCTCTACGAACCGCGCTGGCCGCGGCTGCTCGACCGGGTGTCGCAGCTGCTGGAGCGTGGGAAGCTCGTGGCCTGGTTCCAGGGGGCGGAGGAGTTCGGCCACCCGTTGTCGGGATCCCGGAGCATCCTGTGCGATCCGTCCGGCCGGTACGCCCGCGACAACGTCAACGTGTTCCTGCGCGGCTGCGCGCCCTCGACGCCCATTCCGCTCGTGCTCGCGCGGGGCGCCCTCGACTGCGTGGACCGGGGGGCACTGTCGCCCTGGGGCCTCGTGCGCACCCGGGTCCACGAGGACTACCGCGACCGGCTGCGGGCGGGGCTCGATGCCCGCGGCGACGCGCACGTCCACGCCCTGCCGGACGAGGCCGATGGTCCCCTGGCCGAGCTCCTCGACCTGCACCTGCGGCGGACCGGCGTGCCGGGACTCGTCAACCTGCCGCTCGACGGCGCGGGCCCGGGCGTGACGACGGCCAGCACGCCGCGTGACGCGATCCGCGCCACGTTCGGTTCATCCGTGGACGCGCTCGTGCTCCACCGCTTCCTGGTGATGAAGGACTATTGGCAGATGCGGGTGGACGCACCGCCGGCGCGATGAGCGCCCCGCGCGAGGGACACGGCCGCACGGCCTTCGTCACGGGCGCGTCGGCCGGCATCGGCCGGGCGTTCGCCGAGGTGCTGGCGGCCCGTGGCTACGACGTCGTCGTCACGGCGCGCCGCGCCGATCGGCTCGATCGCCTGGCCCACGACCTCTCGGCCGCCCACGGCATCCGCGCGGTGGCCCTTCCGGGGGATCTCGCCGACCCGGCGACGCCGGGCCGGTTGTGCCGCGCGCTGGCCGACGCCGGCCTGACCGTGGACGTCCTGGTGAACAACGCCGGCTACGGGGTGCCCGGGCGCTACGTGGCGACGGACTGGACCGCGCAGCGCGACTTCCTGCAGGTGCTCGTCACCGCCGTCGCCGAGCTGACCCACCGCCTGCTGCCGGGGATGGTGGATCGGCGGTGGGGCCGCGTCCTGAACATCGCGTCGTTGGCGGCCCTGGTGCCGGCCGCCCCCGGGCACACCCTGTACGCCGCGTCGAAGGCGTTCCTCGTGAAGTTCTCGGAGGCGCTGGCCGGGGAGGTCCTGGCCGACGGCGTGCACGTGACCGCGGTGTGTCCGGGCTTCACGCACTCCGAATTCCACGACGTCACCGGCACCCGCGCCCAGGTCAGGACGATGCCGGCCTGGATGTGGTCCGACGCGCGGCAGGTGGCCGAGGAAGGGTATGCCGCGGCGATGGCCGGACGGCCCATGGTCGTGACCGGCCGGGTGAACCGCGCGCTGGCCCTGGGCGCCAAGCACCTGCCCGAGTTCGCCGCCCGGGCCGTCATCCGCCGCAGTGCGTCCCGCTACCGCAAGCTCTAGGCTGGCGGCCCGCGGCGGCCGAACTTCCCGGCGCTGACATCGTATGAGTGTTCAGCCCGGAGACGACGCGGGCTGGGGAGCTGCCATGCTCGAAGCGCTCGTGAAGGACGTCCGCTACGCGTGCCGCTCGATCGCGGGCAGTCCCGGGGTCTTCACGGTGGCCGTGCTGTCGCTGGGCCTCGGAATCGGCGTGAACGCCGCGATGTTCTCGCTCGTGGACGCCGTGCTCTTCCGCCCGCTGCCCGTCGAGTCGCCGGCGACGCTCGTGGACGTCTTCACGACCGGCGGCGACGGCGACGAATACGCCACGAGCTCCTACCCCGACTTCCTCGACCTGGCCGCCGCCAACACCGTGTTCAGCGGCATGACGGGCTACAGCCCCATGATCGCGGCGCTGAACCTCGGCGATCGATCGCGCGTGGCGATGGGGCAGATCGTCACGTCGAACCACTTCGCCCTGCTCGGTGTCGGCCCCGCGCTGGGACGCGTGCTGCAACCGGCGGATGACGCCCCCGGAGCCGACCGCGTCGTCGTCCTGTCGGACCGCATGTGGCGCCGCGAGTACGGAGGCGACCCGTCGGTCGTGGGCCGGACGATCACCCTGCGGGGCCTGCCCTACACCATCGTGGGCGTGGCGCCGCCCGCCTTCACCGGCGTGGTCCCGCTCCTGACGCCGGAGTTCTGGCTGCCGATCGCGCACGCCGAGGAAGTGGAGCCGGCCGGTATCAACGACGTCGTGCCCGGCCCCGGCCGGACGCGGCTCGAGCGCCGCGGCGCCCGGTGGCTGTTCGTGAAGGGCCGCCTCACGCCCGGCGTGTCGGTCGCGCAGGCCCAGGCCAACGTGGCCCTCATCGGGGCGCAGCTCGCGGCCGCGCACCCGGACACCAACAAGGACCGCCACATGGCCGGCGTGGCCAGCACCGACGTCCGCCTGCTCGTCCCGCAGGCCGGCGCGCCGCTCAGCGTCGGCAGCGCCGCGCTCATGACCATCGTGGGGCTCGTCCTCCTCATCGCCTGCGCGAACGTCGCGGGACTGCTCCTCGCCCGCGCCTCGGCCCGCCGGCGCGAGATCAGCGTGCGGCTCGCGATCGGCGCCAGCCGCGGCCGCCTGCTGCAACAGCTCGTCGTCGAGGGCCTGCTCGTCGGCGCCGCGGGCGCCGTCGTGGCGCTCGGCTGCGCGTGGGTCGTGATCCGGGCCCTGCTGGCCGTCGAGCTCCCGCTCCCGGTGGACGTGGCCTTCGACCTGCGCCTCGACTGGCGCGTCGCCGCCTTCGCCGCGTTCGCCGGCGCGCTGACCGGCCTGCTCTCCAGCCTGGTGCCCGCGCTGAAGGCGTCGAGGCCCAACCTGGTGGGCGATCTGCGGGGCGAGGCCCCGGCGGCGCGCGTGGGCGGCCGCCGCTTCGTGCTCCGCGACGGGCTCGTCGTGGTGCAGGTGGCGCTCAGCGCGGTCCTGCTCGTCGTGGCGGGGCTCCTGCTCCGGAGTCTCGGCGCGTCCCAGCGCGCCGACGTCGGCTTCGACCCGCGCGGCCTGGCCGCCGTCGGCTTCGACACCGACATGGTGCGCTACGAGCGCGATCGAGGGCTGCAGTTCTGGCGCGAGGCGCTGGCGCGGATCCAGGCGCTGCCCGGCGTGACGGCCGCCGGCACCCTGTCGCCCACGCTGCCCTTCACGCTCAACTTCAACCAGCAGGAGCTCCGCGTCGATTCGCGCACCTACGCCGAGGGCCAGCGGGCCGAGATCATCGAGAACGTGGACGTCTCGCCGGGCGCGCTCGAGGCGCTGGGCGTGCCGCTCCTCGAGGGCCGGGCCGTGGACCCCACCGACGTGGAGGGCGCGCCGCTCGTCGCGGTCGTGAATGCGACGATGGCCCGCGCCTACTGGCCGGGCGAGTCGGCCATCGGCCACACGATCCAGAGCGTCAGCACGAAGCGCGACTACCGCGTCATCGGCGTGGCGGCCGATCACAAGCGGCACGGCGTCCTCGAAGCGCCGTCGCCGTACGTCTATTTCGCCTCCGCGCAGCGGCCGAACACCTTCAACATGATCCTGGCGCGCACGAGCGGCGACGCGGCGGCGCTGCTCGGCGTGATGCGACGTGAGCTGCTCGCGATGGAGCCGGGCCTCGTGCTCCTGGGCGGCGCGACGATGGAGCAGAACATGGCCGGCTCGCTCGTGCCCGCGCGGGTCGGCGCCTGGCTGGCCGCGGCCTTCGGATTGCTGGGCACCCTCCTGGCCGCGATCGGCCTCTACGGCGTCGTCGCGTTCTCGGTCGCCCGCCGCACCCGCGAGATTGGCGTCAGAATCGCGCTGGGCGCGGAGGCCTCGGACGTGCTCGGGATGGTGATGCGGCAGGGCCTGGCACTGGTGGGCGTCGGCCTGGCCGTGGGCGGCGCGATCGCGGCCGGCGCCGCGTTCCTCCTGCGCGGCGTGCTCTACGACGTGGCGCCCTACGACGTCATCGCCTGGCTGGCGGCGGCCGCCGTCCTCGTCGTGGCCGGCGCGCTCGCGAACGTCGTGCCCGCCCGCCGGGCGATGCGCGTCGAGCCGCTCACGGCGCTCCGGATCGAGTAGCGGCCCCGGGCGCTACTTCGGCAGGTAGGCCGCGGGGATCGGCGTGCCGGGCCGCTCGGCCTGCCAGTAGATCGACACCACCCACCAGCGTGCGCCGTCCTTCAGGAGCTGGATCGAGTTGATGCCGCGCGCGAAGGGCGCCTCGGCGGGATCGGCGGTCCGCCGGGACTCGTACGTGCTGAACACGTGCACGACGTCGCCGAACCGCTCGGTCACGCGATGGACCTCGCGCTCGTAGAAGCCGTTGGCGCTGAGCCCCGGTCCCGCCGCGCGCACGTAGTCGTCGGCGCTCCAGACGACCAGCTCGGTGCCGCCGCCCGGCCGCGGCCGCGTGGGCATCAGCCGCGCGTTCGGCGCGAGCAGCGACCGGAACCGCGTCCAGTCGCGCGCCTCGCCCTTGGGGCCCGAGATGACGTCGTAGAGCGCGGCCAGGATGGCGTCGAGGCTCGACACGTCGGCGGCGAGGGCGGCCGGACGCGGTCCGACGTCGATCGACGGCTGGGCCACCGCGGCCACGGCGGGCGTGAGCAAGGCAACGACGAGCACCGGCACGAGGATCTGCGCGCGCATGCCGCGAGCATACACGCCCACGCTCCCGCGTGACGCGATTGGGGACGCGATTCCGCTGGTGTGGATGAGGGGCCGTCACCCGGCCGTGCCGGCCGGGCGCCCCCGGAGGCGATCCATGACTCGTCGTGCCGTCGTGATGGTGTGTGCCGGACTGGCCCTGGCCGGTGCGGCGTGGGTGCCCGTGCACGCGTTCGATCCCCAGCCCGATCCACCGGCCTTCGGCGTGATCAGCGTGCGGTACGGTGAGACCCTGCAGTTCAACGTGGCCTGCGCCGAGCACGGCGCCGGGCTCGTCGGTCCGCGCGCCTGCGGTGGCACGATCATGTTCCACGACACGGCCGGCAACGTCCTGGCCCAGCAGGACTACCGCCTGCGGCCGGGGCAGGCCCTCACCGCGAACTACCGGCTCCCGGACGGCGACATCGCCGCGGGCGACGGCAGCGTGCGCGTGGGCATCATCCCGTGCGTGATCCCCAATCCGCTCGGTGGGCGCACCCTGCCCACGGCGGAGCTGGTCGACGACACGGGGCGGACGATCGTCTACGCCGCGCCCATCGCCCCACGGCTGTCGTTCTTCTACGCGCTCGACCTCCGGCCGTAGTCTCCGCCGCCGCGAACGGGCGGCCTCAGGCGCGCGGGCCGGAGGGCTGGGGCGCGGGATCCGTCGCCCCGACGTCCGCGGCGCGGGCGCCCGCCGCGGCGCGGGACGCCGCCGGTCCGTGCCCCGGCAGCGTGATGGCGATGGTCGTCCCGGCCGGCGAGCTGTCCGCCACGCGGATGCTGCCGCCGAGCGCGCGGGCCACCTCGCGGCAGATCGCCAGGCCCAGGCCGGTTCCGCCGGTGTGGCGCCGTCGCGACTCGTCCAGCCGGAAGAAGCGGTCGAACACGCGCTCCTGGTGGGCCGCCGGGATGCCGGGGCCCGCATCGCGCACCTCGATGGTGACCAGCGTCGGCGCCCAGGCGTCGTCGGCGGGGGCGTCCACGCGTGCCGCCACCCGCACGGACCCGCCGTCGCGGTTGTAGTGGACGGCGTTGGCGACCACGTTGTCCACGACCCGTGCCACCAGCGTCCGGTCCGCGTACACCGTGACGTGCTCCAGCCCCTCGTGCGACAGGCGGATGAGGCGCGCGTCGGCCGCCGGCGTCCACCGCGCGAAGGCCTCGTCCACCAGCGGCGCCAGCGGCACCTCGTGCCGGGGCAGGTCGTCGCCCTCTTCCACGCGCGCCAGGAGCATGAGGTCGCCGGCGAGCTCGGTGAGGGCCGCGACACGCGCGCGCAGGTAGGTCAGCGTCTCGCGGTAGCTGTCCGCCGACCGCGGGTGGCGCAGCGCCACGTCCAGCTCTCCGGCCATGGCCGTCAACGGGCTCCGCAGTTCGTGCGAGGCATCGGCCGCGAACCGCCTGTTGGCGTCGACGGCGCGCTGGAGCCGGTCGAGGACCGAGTTCAGCAGCACCGTCATGCGGCCGACCTCGTCGAGCACCTCCGGCCCGTCGAGCCGCGCGTCGAAGTTGCCCTGCGCGATCCACGCCGCCCGTTCGGTGATGCGCGACACGGGCGCCAGGGCCCGCGACGCGAGCCCGTACCCCAGTGCCGCGGTGCCGCAGATGCCGGCTGCCCACACCGCGGCCAGGAGCCACGCCAACGCCCGGAGACCCTGGTCCACGTCGTCCGCGTAGAGCCCCACGGCCACGGCGTAGCGGCGGGGGCCTCGCTCCGCTTCCAGCACGTTGATGCGCACGCGCCGCCCGGCCAGCGACGCGTCCGCCATCGGCGCCTCGCCGGCGAGTCCGCGCGCGACGACGTCGGGGGCGACCAGGGGCGGAGTGCCCTCGAGCGCCGTGGACTGCAGGACGAGCGCGCCGCGGGCGTCGAAGATCTGCACGACCTTCTCGGTGAAGCCCTCGCGCTCGAGCTGGGCGTAGGGCGACTCGTGCAGGTGCACGTCGCTCGGGCCGTCGGTGGACGAGGCCGCCTCGGTGGCCGCCACCGTCCGCACGTGCTCGTCCAGCCAGCGGCGCAGGTAGATCGAGGCCCCGGCGTAGATCGCGGCGTTGGCCAGGGCCAGCAGCAGGCCGACCGCCACCGTCCAGCGCCACGTCAGCCGCGCCCGGAACGACTGCGGCCGGAGCGACGTCACGACGGCGCGCCCGCCTTCAGCATGTAGCCCAGGCCGCGGACGGTGTGGATGAGGGGCTCCGGCGTCGCCGTGAGGAGCTTCCGGCGGACGTACCCCACGTAGACGTCGGCGTTGTTCGAGAGGGGATCGTACTCGCCGCCCCAGACGTGCTGCGCGAGCTGGTCGCGCGTGACGATGGCCTCGGCGCGGCGGACGAGGAACGACAGCAGGCGGTACTCCGTCGCCGTGAGCGGCACCGGCCGGCCGGCCACCGTGACCTGGTGCGCCACCGGGTCGATGCGGATGCCGCCGTATTCCAGCAGGTGGGTGAGCTGCCGCGACCGCCCGCGCCGGCCGACGGCTCTGAGGCGCGCCAGCAGCTCGTCGAACGCGAACGGCTTGACGAGGACGTCGTCGGCGCCGGCGTCGAGCGCCGTCACGCGGTCGGCCACCGCGTCCCTGGCCGTGACGATGATGACGGGCGTGTCGATGCCCTTGCCGCGCAGCCGCCGGCATACCTCGAATCCGTCGAGGCCGGGAAGCATCAGGTCCAGGACGACGACGTCGTACTCCTCGGCCGCCGCCATGTCGACCGCCGAGGCGCCGTCCTCGACCAGGTCCACCAGGTAGCGCTCCTCCGTGAGGCCGCGCACGATGAACCGGCTGATGGCCGGATCGTCTTCCACGACGAGGACGCGCATGACTCGTTCCCCGCGGGCGGCTAGCCGTGATGGTGATGCGCCCGCCGCTCCACCCAGGTCTCCATCATGCCGTACAAGGTCGGCAGCACGATGAGCGTCAGCAAGGTCGACGTGATGATGCCGCCGATCACCACCGTGGCGAGCGGCCGCTGCACTTCCGAGCCCGCGCCGTGGGACAGCGCCATCGGCATGAAGCCGATGGCGGCGACGAGGGCCGTCATCAGCACGGGCCGCAGCCGGGAGGCCGCGCCCGTGAGCGTTGCTTCCCGGACGCCGAGCCCTTCGTCCTCGCGCAGCGCCTTGATGGCCGCGATCATCACCACGCCGTTCAGCACGGCCACGCCGAAGAGCGCGATGAAGCCGACCGACGCCGACAGGTTCAACGTGAGCCCCCGGACCCACAGGGCGGCCACGCCGCCCACGGCCGCGAACGGCACGTTCACCAGGATGAGGGCCGCCCAGCGCACCTGGCCGAAGGTGGCCACGAGCAGCACGAAGATGATGGCCAGCGACAGCGGCACGACGATGGCCAGCCGCGCGGTGGCGCGCTGCTGGTTCTCGAACTGGCCGCCCCACGCGAGGTAGTAGCCGCTCGGCAGCGTGACCGCGCCCGCGATCCGCCGCTGGGCTTCGGCCACGAAGCTGCCGACGTCACGGCCGCGGACGTTGGTCTGCACGACGAGGCGGCGCTCGCCGTTCTCGTGGTTGACGGCCTCGGGCGTGGACGCCTGGCGGACGGTGCTCAGCCGCTGCAGCGGGACCCGCTCGCCGCCCGGGGCCGTCACGACCAGGTTCTCGATCGCCGCCGGCGACTGGCGGACGGCGGCGGGCAGCCGGACGACGACGGGGAAGCGGCGGGCGCCCTCGAGCACCTCGGTCACCTGGCTCCCGCCGATGGCGGTCTCCACCACCTGCTGGATGTCGTTCACGTGGAGGCCGTAGCGGGCGAGCGCGTCCCGGTCCAGCCCGATCTCGATCTGCGCCGCGCCGGACAGCACCTCGACCTGCGCGTCGGCGCTGCCCTGCACCTGCTCGACCACGCGCAGGATCTGGCCGCCGAGCCGCTCGAGCGTCGGCGCGTCCGGGCCGAAGATCTTCACGGCCACGTCGGCCTTCACGCCGGAGACGACTTCGTCGAGCCGCATCGCCATCGGCTGGGTGAAGTTCACCTCCAGGCCGGGCACGTGCGACAGGGCCTCGGCCATCGCGTCGATGAGCTCCGCCTTGGTGCGGCCGCTGGCCCACGTCCCCTCGGGGTGGAGCCCCACGTAGACGTCGCCCTGGTAGATGCCCATGGCTTCGGTGGCCAGGTCGGGGCGTCCCAGCTTGGTCACGATCTGCGACACCTCGGGGAAGGTGTCGAGCACGATCCGCTCGACCCTGGTCGAGATGGCGACCGATTCCTCGAGCGACACCGACGGCAGCTTGCGGGTCTCGATGAGGAGCGAGCCCTCGTCCAGGCGCGGCATGAACTCCGTGCCCAGGAACGGCACCGACGCCATCGCGATGGTGACGATGGTGAGGGCCACGCCGACGGTGAAGTGCGGGTGGCGCATGTGCACGGCCAGGTGCCGCCGGTAGTAGGCGCGCAGGCGCGCGAACCACGGCTCGTCCTCGTGGTGCCCTTCCAGCTTCAGCAGGTACGACGACACCACCGGGACCGCCGTCAGCGAGAGGAGCAGCGAGCCCAGGAGCGCCGAGCACACCGTGATCGCCATCGGGCGGAACATCTTCCCTTCCAGCCCCTCGAGCGTGAAGATCGGCAGGTAGACGGCGATGATGATGAGCACGCCGAAGAGCACGGGCCGCGCGACCTCCACGGCCGCGCTCCGGAAGACGCCCAGGCGCAGGTCGTCTCGCTCATCGGGATCGGCGTGCTCCAGCCGCTCGCCGAGACCCACGCGCCGGCGGACGAAGTTCTCCATCATCACGACCGCGCCGTCCACGATCAGCCCGAAGTCGATGGCCCCGAGCGACATCAGGTTGGCCGACACGCCGAAGAGGCGCATGCCGATGAACCCCGCCAGCATCGAGATCGGGATGACGGCCGCCACGATGAGCGAGGCGCGCACGTCGCGCAGGAAGAAGAACAGCACGGCGACCACGAGGACGCTGCCTTCGAGCAGGTTCGTGCGTACCGTGTGCGTCGTGCGGTCGATCACCTCCGACTGGTCGTAGAACGGCTCGAGCCGCATGCCCTCGGGCAGCGTGGCCGCGATCTCGGACAGCCGGGACTTGACCCGCACCGACAGGTCGCGGGCGTTCTCGCCCTTCAGCATGATCACCATGCCGCCGACGGCCTCGCCCTCGCCGTTGCGCGTGACGGCGCCGTCACGGAGCGCCGGCGCCACCTCCACGCCGGCCACGTCGCGCAGCAGCACGGGCACGCCGTTGTGCGAGGCCAGCACGACCCGCTCGAGATCGTGGGTGTCGGTCACCAGGCCGACACCGCGGACGGTGTAGCGCTCGGCGTGGTGTTCGATGAAGCCGCCGCTGAAGGACTGGTTGTTGTCGGCCACGGCCCGGAGGACGTCGCCGAGCGCCAGGCCGTACTGGTCCAGGCGCGTCGGGTCGACCACGACCTGGAACTGCTTGCTCAGGCCGCCCCAGGTGTTGACCTCGCTCACGCCGGGCACCGACCGCAGGCGCGTGCGCACCTCCCAGTCGTGGGCGGTCTTGGCCGTCATCGCGTCGATGCCGTCGCCCGTCACCACGTACTGGTAGATCTCGCCGAACGCGGTCGCCACCGGCCCCAGCACCGGTTCGAGCCCGTCGGGGATGCGCGAGCGGACGTCGGCCAGCCGCTCGGTGACGAGCTGACGCGCCAGGTAGATGGGCACGGCGTCGTCGAAGACCACGGTGACCATCGACAGGCCGAACTTCGAGACCGAGCGCACCTCCTGGGTGTTCGGCACGCCCATGAGCGCGGTCTCGATCGGGTAGGAGACGCGCTGCTCGACCTCGGGGGCCGCGAGGCTGGGGGCCTCGGTGATCACGACCACCTGGTTGTTCGTCAGGTCCGGAAAGGCCTCGACGGGCAGATCGCGCACCGCGAGCACGCCGGTGACGATCAGGGCGCTGAGACACAAGAGGACGAAGACGCGCTGCCCGAACGTGGCAGCGACGAAGCGTTCGACGAGACCCACGGCTACGGCTCCCCGGCCGACGGCGAGGTCAGGGCCGACTTGAGCAGGAACGCGCCGGAGGTGGCGACGGTCTCGCCCTCGGCCAGGCCGGAGACGATCTCGACCTCGCCGTTCACGCTCGCGCCCGTGGTCACCGAACGGCGGGCGAACTGGGCCTCGCGGCGGACGAACACGACCGACTCGCCGTCCATCGTCTGGAGCGCGCGCTCCGGGACGACCAGCACCTTGCGCGGGGCCGTCGCGGCGATGGTCACCGTGACGAGCATCTGCGGCTTCAGCCGGCGGTCCGGGTTGGCGGCCTCGACGCGCAGGGTCACGCGGCGCGTCTCGGGGTTCACGACGTCGCCGATCGCGGCCAGGGTCGCCGGGAACGCCTCGCCGGGATACGCCGGCGCGTGGACGGTCACGGGCCGCCCGGCCACCACGCGGCCCACGAGCGCCTCGTCGATCTCGGCCGAGATCCAGACCCGCGACAGGTCCGACACGACCAGGAGCGGCGTGCCCGGCGTGACGGCCATGCCCGCCGTGGCGAGCCGCTCGACGACGATGCCTCCGTACGGCGCGAGCACCGGCACGTCTTCCTGCGTGGTCGGATCGGCGTCTGGCGAGGCGTGGATGCCGTAGTGCTCGAGCTCCTGCTCGGCGCGGACGATCTCGGCCTTGGCGCTGGCCACCGCCTGGCGGGCGGCGTTCACGTCGACCTTCGCGCGCTCCAGTTCCTGCGGCGAGAGGGCCTTGTTCGTGACGAGCGACGCGGCCCGCGTCTCGGCCGTGAGGGCGTAGGCGAGCTCGGCGTCGGTACGCCGTGCCTCGGCGAGGGCCTTGAAGTAGGCGGCCCACGCGTCGTGCACCACGTGGCTGTGGAGGCGCGCGACGACGGCGCCCCGCGCCACGGCGTCGCCGGGCTGCAGGTCGATCGTCCGGACGACGCCCTCCACGAGCGAGCCGAGCCGCGCCGTGCGCCGTTCGTCGAAGGTGACGCGCCCGGCCGCGTCGAGCGGATCGGCGCGCTCGACCACCTTGGCCACCGCGGTCTCGATGCCGGCGGCCGCCGCGTCGGCGGTGTCGACGGTCACCGCGGCGCCGGCCGCGCCGACGGCGGCCGCCGCCGGATCGACGGCCTCGGCCTCGTCGGCCGCCCGTCCGCAGGCGGTGGCGCCGAGCATCCCGGCGATGGCCAGCGCGCAGGCCAGCGGGGAAGGGACACGCGTCATGGCAGGGGCTCCTCTCCAGCGGCGAGCCGTGCCTCGATGGTGGCCTCGACCGCGTCAATCACCACGTCGACGGCCGCGATGGCCGCGTCGACATACAGGCGCTCGGCGTCCACCAGGCGCAGGACGTCCAGCGCGCCGGCCGCGAACGCGGCCCGCGCGGCGTCGCGCGCGCCGCGCGCCGGGACCACCAGGGTGGCGTCGAGGTCCGTGGCCCGGGACGCCAGGATCGTCGCGGCCCGGTGCGCCGCGGAAAAGGCGCCGGCGAGGCGCCGTTCGGTGGCGGCCCGATCCTGTTCGGCGGCGCGCGCCTGGCCCGCCGCGAGCGCCCGCGCCACGCCGTTCCTGTCGAACAGCGGCACCGGCACCGTGACGGCGACGACCCCGGTGTTGAACCCGCCCGTGCGCTTGTAGCCGGCGTTCACGCCGAGGTCGGGCACCGCCCGCGACTGTTCGAGGTCCACGGCCGCGCGGGCCGTCGCCACCGCGCCGGCCGCCAGCGCGATCTCGGGGTGCGTCGGCGCCACGCCCGCGTCCAGGGCCGGGAGCGCCGGCCGCGGCGGCGTGGCCAGCGCCTCGCCGCTCACGTCGGTGCCCAGCACCGCGCTCAGCGTGGCCAGGGCGCGGGCCGCGGCCAGGTCGGCGCGGCCCCGTTCCACGACCGCGCGCGCGTCCTCGGTCCGGAGCTTCAGGAGGTCGGCCTCGGGCGCCGCGCCCACCTCCACGCGCTGCGCCATGACGCGCGCGGCCTCGGTCATCTGCTCGGCGAACGCGCCCCGCTCGCGCGCGTGTTCGCGGGCGCGCAGCGCAGCCAGGTACTCGCCGACCACATGGCGCGCCACGTCGCGCGCCACCACCGCCTCGGCCGCCGTCGCCGCGTCGAGGCCGGCGGTGGCGATGGCGCGGCGCGCGCCGCGCTTTCCGCCGAGCTCGACCGTCTGGGTCAGCGTGGCGAAGACGTCGAGCGGCAGCGCGCCGCCCGCGCCGGAGGCCCAGTTCTCCGACCGCAGCTCCGCGGTGGGATTGGGGAGCCAGCCGATCCGGGTCGTGGCCTCCCGGGCCGCGTCCACGCGGGCGCGGGCCGCGGCGAGCGCCGGCGACTGCGCCTGGGCACGCGCCAGGGCGTCGGACAGGGTGAGTGGCGCCGTGGATTGGGCGCCGGCGGGGCCGGCCAGGGCACCGGCGAGAAGGGCCAACGGGATCGCGCGGCGGAGCATCGCACCGCGAACGTATCAGCGGCCCATGAGACGGGAATGAGAGAGGCCGGGTCCGGTGGCGCGGCGCCTGATCGGAGCGCCGACAGGGTGCGGGACGCGGGCGGCCCGCGCTACGGGGTGACCGTCGGGAAGCCGCGGTAGATGTAGACGGTGTTCTCGCCGCCGCCGACGTTGCGCAGCAGGTAGTGCTCGCCGCGGATCGGGTTGAACGCGCCCGACGTCACGAACTCCGACGGGCTCGAGGCCGGCATGTCGATCGTGGCGTACTGCCGGAAGTCCCACGGCGCCTTCTCGCCGGCGTGGACGGCCGCGAGATCGTTCAGGTCGTACAGCTTGGCCACCAGGCGGTAGGGATAGCCCTTCGGGCCCTTGATGTCGAGCGGGTCGCTCAGCGAGTAGCAGTAGACGGCGTCCTTGTAGGGCTGCCCCTGCAGCGTCTGGAACCGCGTGGCGTAGCCGTAGCAGGTCGGGCCCGACGACTCGCGCTCGATGGCCACGAGCGTCCGCGTGCCCGGGGCGATGAAGTAGCCGCCCGAGAGCTCGCTGCCGTTGTAGTCGTTGCTCGTCGGCGAGCCGTAGGTGTGGCACGCCTCCTCGGAGTTCGGGCAGCCCACGAGCATCTGCATGTCGATGGGCGACCTGGTGGCCGTGGCCGGATCGAAGACCGAGGCCGTGAAGCCGAAGCTGCTGCGCGAGACGATCGACCGCAGGTAGAGCGACGTCAGCGCCGGACCGCCGAGCGCCTCGCGCCACTCCTTGGGTACCGGCACCATCGGCCCGCCCACCAGGCCCGGGCTCACGGTGCCGGCGAAGGGCCCGTCGAGCGACGTCAGCGACCTGCCGCACCAGTGACTCAGGCGCGCGCCGCCGTCGGCGTCGTAGGAGATGTAGGCCGAGACGCAGATGCGGCCGTCCTGCTCGAGGACGCCGCCCAGCATCGGCCGAAACGCCGTCGGGTCGGGATGGATGACCGACATCGTCGTCCGGACGGGACCCCGGCACGGGGCCACGACGGGCGCCCGCTCGCCGTCGGCCGGAATCTCCAGCTTCGCGATGCCGGAGTCGTCGCGGGCGCACGAGATGTACAGGAAGTTGCCGTCCTCCGATACGCCCAGCGCGCCGCCGCCGTAGCTGATGTCCCCGCCGGCCCCGTCGTGCCAGTCGTAGGTGAAGGAGGCTTCCGTCAGCTCGTCGAACACGGCCGGGTCGAGCAGCGGCAGCGAACGCGGGTCGACCTGCGCGACGGGATCCCGTCCCGCCATGAGGACGAGCCCGGCAGTCGCCAGGAGCAGCGTGACAGCGGATGCCCGCATCGGTCTTTCGATTCTAGTGCCCGAACCACGGGACGGGCGCCGGGAAATCCACCGGCGTGATCCCGCCGCGCGGGCGGCGCCAGCGCGGCCCATTCCACGCGCCGCCTGGCGTGCACGCGGCTGAGGCGCCGGTCACTGGTCGGGGTCCGTCAGGGCCAGCCGGGCGGCATCGACCGCCGCCGCGGCCATGTCGCGCGCGATCCGCCGTTCCCCAAGCGTGCGCTCGGCCGTCACGACCACGGCCCGCGCCTCGGCCAGCGCCATGTCGGCCTGCGCGACGGCGCGATCGGCGGCGGCGAGCTTCGCCTCGGCATTGGCGACGGCGTGCTCGGCGGCCTCGCGGCGCGCCTGCCGGGCCCTGGCCTGCCGGGCGGACTCGAAGTCCGCCGGGGGGCGGGGAGCCGTCGGCGGGCCGGCTGCGGAGGGACTGGCGCCCGGCGCGGGCGCGGGCCTCAGGGCCTGGATGGCGAGGCCGGCGAGGGCCTCGAGGCCGGCCGGCGCCAGCGGCCTCGTGAGCCGGCCCGGCGCGTCGCTCGATGGCAGCGCCTGGCATGTGCGCGAGACGGCGTCCAGCGTGGCGGCGGTGGGTGGCTGGCCCGCCTCGACCAGATGCTGCCGGGCGGCCGCGACGGCCTCGCGGACGGCCTCGCGGTGCGCCGCCTCGGCCCCGGCGACGTCGGCGGCCCGGCCCGAGAGCTGGCTCGCGTGGGCCTCGCGCACCGCCTCGGCGGCCGCGACGACGCGGTCGAACAGCGGACGGCTCCGCCAGTAGAGCTGATTCACGGCCCAGGCGGGCGCACTCGGCTTCTCGAGCTGCTTGAGGTCGGGCCGGCGGGCCGACCTGGCGAGGGCGTTCCTCGCGGCGACGAAGCCGTCGAGCGCTCCCTGGTACAGCCGGTCGATCTCCTCGTCGATGTCCGCCATCAGCACGCCTCTCGGTGGACTAGCATCACCCAAGTGTCCTGCGATCTGCTCGTCGCCGGCGGCACGCTGGTCACGTCGGCCGGCCGCCGCCGGGCCGATGTCGCCGTGACCGGCGGCGTCATCACCGCGATCCTGCCGCCGGGGACGGCCCCGCCGGCCGCGCGCGTGCTCGATGCCCAGGGCCGCCACGTGCTGCCCGGCGCCATCGACACCCACGTGCACACCCGGCACCCGGGCGTGCCCGAACGCGAGGACTTCGTGTCGGGCACGTCGGCCGCGGCCGCCGGCGGCATCACGACCCTGTGCGAGATGCCCATCTCGAAGGCGCCGACCAACTCCGGGCCGGCGCTCGCGACCCGGGCGCGGATGCTGGAGGCCGACGCCGTCGTGGACTTCGCCCTCTACGGCGGGGCCGGTCAGCAGAACCTGGACCGGATCGCCGGACAGGCCGAGGCCGGGGCGATCGCGTTCAAGACGTTCCTGCAGCCGCCGCCTCCGGCGCGCCTCGACGAGTTCGAGGGCCTCTGGTGCACCGACGAGGTCGTGCTGGGCGACGTGATGCGGGCGGTGAAGACCACGGGCCTGCGCCACTGCTTCCACTGCGAGCACACGCCGCTCTTCCAGGCGCTCCGGCGCCGTCTCACGGCCGAGGGCCGCACGAGCGGCCGCGCGCACGCCGAGAGCCGCCCGCCCGTCGTGGAGGAACTGTCGGCCGCGATCGTCCTGGCGCTGGCCGAGGACCTGAACGCCCGGGTCCAGATCGTCCACTGCTCGAGCCCGCGGACGGCCCGCCTCGCGCGCGACGCGCGGTGGCGCGGCGTGGACGCCACGGTGGAGACGTGTCCGCCCTACCTCTTCTTCACCGACGAGGCGCTCGATCGGCTCGGGCCGTACGCCGTGTGCAACCCGCCGCTGCGCGGCGAGCGCGAGGTGCGCGGCCTGCGCCAGTGCCTGCGCGAAGGCCTCATCGAGGTCATCGGATCCGACCACTCGCCGTTCCTCGCCGACGACAAGGCGCGCGGCGCCGACGTGATCTTCGACACACCCCCCGGCCTGGCCGGCCTCGAAGTGCTCGTGCCCCTCATGCTGACCGCCGCCCATCACGGGTGGATCACGGTGGAGGATGTCGCCGCGCTGGTCTCCGAGAACGCCGCGCGGCTCTTCGGCCTGACGCGGAAGGGCCGCCTGCAGCCGGGCGCCGACGCCGACTTCACGGTGGTGGACCTGGACGCGGTGTGGCGGTACGACGCGACCGCGGCCGTCACCAGGGCGCGTGCGAACATGCGCCTCTACGACGGCGTCGAGCTCCATGGACGGGTCGTGTCCACGGTGGTGCGCGGGGCGCTCGTGTACCACGACGGCGTCGTGACCGGCACGCCCGGGCACGGCCGCTTCGTCCGTCCGGCCCGGGCCTGAGCGCGGCCGCGGGCGGCCGCGCGGCTCGCGGTGGCGTGCCGGTGTAAGCTAGCCGCCGGGCCGCGCCGGCGCGCGGCCGTCCGGATCCCGCGCGGGCCGCGGCGCGGGCCGCCTCACCAGTCCCATGGCCGATTTCCTCACAGGCGTCTTCAACATCACTCCCACGCCGTTCCATCCCGACGGCGCGCTCGACCTGGAGAGCCTGGCGCGGCTCACCGATTTCACCCGCCGCACGGGCGTGGACGGCATGACCATCCTGGGCGTGCTCGGCGAGGCGGACAAGCTCACCGAGGCGGAGCGCGATGCCGTCATCGAGACGACGGTGGCCGCCGCGGGCGACGCCTTTCCGATCTGCGTCGGCACCACGCACGCCGGCACCGACGGCTGCATCGCCCTGAGCCGCCGGGCGCAGGCGCTCGGCGCGCGCGCGGTCATGGTCGCGCCGCCGAAGCTCGCGCGGACCAACGACGCCGCGCTGCACCGCCACTACGTGGCCGTGGCCGAGGCGCTCGACATCCCCGTCGTCGTGCAGGATTTTCCGCCGGCCGTCGGCGGCATCACGATGACCCCGGCGCTCATCGCCGGCCTGGCCTCGGCGTCGCCGCGGCTCGTGCACCTCAAGCTGGAGGACGAGCCGTCGCCGATGAAGGTGAGCCAGGTGCTCGAGGCGAACCCGGCCGTGCGCATCTTCGGGGGCCTGGGCGGGATGATGTTCCTCGAGGAGCTCCGGCACGGCGCCGTCGGCACCATGACGGGCTTCGCGTTCCCCGGGATCCTCGTGGCCATCCACCGCGCCCGGCGGTGACGCCGACCGCGCCGCCGCCGTCTTCTACAAGTGCTGCCCGCTCATCCGCTTCGAGAACCAGCCCCGCATCAACCTGGCGCTCAGGAAGCACATCTACCACCGCCGGGGCGTCATCGCCTCGCCGCGCGTCCGCGCGCCCTTCTCGCCCGTGGACGACGGCACGCTGGCGGACCTCGACGACCTCCTGCGCCGCCTGGCCTCGACCGCCAGGGCGTCCTGGCAGTTGCATGACGACGATTCAGCCCGGGTCCCGGGCCCGAGCCCCGGCCTCTTGTCGGAGATCTCCCATGAACCTCAACCTGACCGGAAAACGTGCGCTCGTCTCGCCGCCAGCCGCGGCCTCGGCTACGCCACCGCGCTCGGCCTGGCCCGCGAGGGCGCCTCGCTCGTCATCTGCAGCCGCGACGAGGGACGGATCCAGGAGGCGGCAGAAGATCCGGGAGGAGACGGGCGGGACGGTGGAGGGCCTGGTGGCCGACGTGTCGTCGGCCGACGAGGCCGCGCGCCTCGTGCAGCACGCCGTCGCGACGCTGGGCGGCCTCGACATCGTGGTCCACAACGCGGGCGGGCCGCCGGCGGGCGAGTTCCTGTCGATGACCGACGCCCAGTGGCAGAAGGCGTTCGACCAGAACGTGATGAGCTTCGTCCGCCTGGTGAACGCGGCCGTGCCCGAGATGAAGAAGGCCGGCGGCGGCCGTATCCTCACCATCGCGTCGTCGTCGGTGAAGCAGCCGATCCCGGGACTGGTGCTGTCCAACGCCCTCGGACCGGCGTGTGGGGGCTCGTGAAGACGCTGGCCCGTGAGCTCGGGCCCTCGGGCATCCTCGTGAACCTCGTCGCGCCCGGGCGCATCCAGACCGAGCGCATCGAGGAACTGGATCAGGCGATGGCCAGCCGGCGCGGCGTGGAGCTGCAGCAGGTGAAGCGCGAGTCGGTCGCGTCGATTCCGGCCGGCCGCCTGGGCACGCCGGAGGAGTTCGCGAACCTGCTGGTGTTCCTCGCCTCCGACCCGGCCCGCTACATCAGCGGCCAGGCGATCATCGTGGACGGCGGCGCCACCGCGGCGCTCTGACGGCGGTCCTCGACGCCGCGGGCGCGGGGATGAGGTCCTGGTCAGCGGAACAGGCGCACGCCAGGTGGATCTCGAGGCCGGGCACGAGCGGCGTCGTCAGGTATGCGTCCTCGTCCGACGAGAGCTCCGCGACGCGGGCGAGCGCCCCGTCTGCCTCACGCCTGAACACCTTGATGGCGTCCAGCTCGGGATCCACGATCCAGAACTCCCGGACGCCTGCGCGGTCGAAGAGCTGCCGCTTGATCTTCTCGTCGGTGCGCCGCGTGGAGGGCGACAGCACTTCCACGACGAGCGCCGGCGCTCCGGATGCGTTCTTCGCGTTCAGGATGTCGAGCTGATCGCCGGCCACGAGGACCAGGTCCGGCTCGACCACGTCGTGGATCGTGAAGACGACATCGAGCGGCGCGACGAAGACGCGTCCCAGTTCAGGGCGCGCGTCTCGCGATGAACCGCACCGACACAGCTCCGTTGCGTCCGGTCACGGCCCGCGACACGACGTGCCGACAGTCAACACCGGTCAACTGCAGGAGCACACCGTTCATGGTGCTGCCAGTGGTCCGCCGGCGCCTCGAAGGTCCAACGGACGCCGGCATCGACGCCGCGGAACTCGCCAGTGGTCGTGGGTGCCGGTGGGACGCAGCCGTCGTCCATGGGCCCACCTAAAGCGTCCTCGACCGTCGGATGACCTCCCGGACACGCGCCAGTCGAGGATCAAGAGGGTCCCGGACGCCCGGAGTCGACGACTGTGTCCCGCCGCCCGGCCGATCTAGGCCTTCAGGTCCTCGCGCACCGGCGAGAAGATGTCGAGCACACGCGTGTCGACGAGGGCCGTACCGGAATGCGGGACGTTCCCGGGGATCACGTAGGCGGACCCGGGCCGCAGGCGATGCGCCTGGCCGTCCACCTGCAGCTCCAGTTCGCCGTCGAGCACGACCACCGTCTGCTCGTGCGGATGCTGGTGCTCGGGGAACGACGCGCCGGCGTCGCACTGCACGAACGACTGCGTGACGACGGGCGTGTGGACCAGGCGCGCGACGAACCCGGGGAAGAGCTGGCGCGTGGGCAGGGCATCGAGGTCGTAGAAGGGCATGGGGGACATCTTCGCTCAATCGGGCCTCGGGTCCCGGGTCTCGGGGCCTGGGCTCACGCGCCAGTCGTGACGCCGCGAATCGGCCCGCGGCTCGGGGCCACGGCATCGTGGCGTGACGTTTGCGGAACCTCCGGGACGGGGATTCTTGCCCCAGTTGGGCCCCGAGCCCCGGAACCGCTAGATCGCAGCCGCTCCCACAGGCACAATGGGATCGCTGGCATGACGAACTCGGGACGGATGTTCTGGCGGCGCGCGGCGGCGTGCGTGGTGGTGGCTTCGGCATCGCTGGGACTGGTCGTGGCGGCCGGTCCGGCCCAACCATCGGCCACGGCGCCCGGGGACGACGCGCGGTTCGCGGCGTTCCTCGCGGAGCTCAAGGACGAGGCCGTCCGCCGCGGCATCTCTGCCACCGTCGCGGCCCAGGCCCTCGACGGGCTGGAGCCGCTGCCGGTCGTCGTGGAGCGCGACCGCGGACAGGCGGAGGCCGTGCTCAGCATCGACGCCTACGTCCGCCGGCGCCTCACGCCCGCCACGGTGCGCCGTGCCCAGCGGATGGCCACCGAGCACCGGGCCGTGCTCGAGAAGGTGGGCAAGGCCTACGGCGTGCAGCCGCGGTTCCTGGTGGCGGTCTGGGGCCTCGAGTCGAACTTCGGCGCCTTCACGGGCGTCCGTCCGACGGTGCAGGCGCTGGCCACCCTGGCGTTCGACGGTCGGCGTGGCGACCTGTTCAAGAACGAGCTCTTCGACGCGCTGCGCATCGTGGATCGCGGACACATCGATCTGGCGCCATGAAGGGGATCGTGGGCGACGCCATGGGCCAGCCGCAGTTCATGCCAATCCAGCTATGAAATACGCCGAGGACTTCGACGGCGACGGCCTGCGCGACATCTGGACCAATCGCGGCGACGTGTTCGCGTCGATCGCCAGCTTCGCCAGGCCTACGGCTGGGACGGCGAGTCCACGCAGGGCCGCGAGGTGCGCCTGCCGGGTCGGCCGCCGCCTTCCTGAAGCGCGCCGGGACGCTGCGACAGGGCTGCCGCGCCGAGCGCGCGCTGTCGGCCCCGGCAACTCGCCGACTGGCAGGCCATGGGCGTGAGGAACGCCCGCGGCGGCGCATTGCCGCGGTGGACAAGTCGGCATCCACGCTGCTCGTCGCCGGCGCGCGGCACTTCCTGGTCTATTCCAACTACGACGCCATCCTCGAGGTACGCTGCGCCAACGCCTATGCGCTCAGCGTGGCGATGCTGGGCGATCGCATCCGCCTGCCATGAGACAATTCCATCCCGGCCGCCCGATGCCTCCGTCCTCGCCACCCGCCCCGCCGCCCATGTGGCAGATCGTGAGCTCCGCCATCGGCGCGGTGCTCTCGATGATCGCCGCGCTCTACTTCGCCGGGCAGCAGATGATGCCGGTCGCGCTCATCGGCACGACGGGCTTCGTGCTGCTGGGCGGCGTGGCGTTCGAACTGGCGCGCCGGCGCGCGGTGTCGTCGCAGTAGCGGCGGCCGGCCGGACCGAGGCGCATGGTAGGCTTGAGCGCCATGGACGCCAAGCTCCTCAAGGGGATGAACGAGCACCTGACGCTCGAATTCAAGGCCTCGCACGAGTACCTCGCCATGTCCGTCTGGCTGTCGGCGAACGACCTCCCGGGCTTCGCCACCTGGATGCGGCAGCAGTCGGGCGACGAGCTCCTGCACGCGCAGAAGTTCATCGATCACATGGTGGAGCGCGACCAGCCCGTGGCCCTGCCCGCGGTCGCCCAGCCGCCGGCGTCGTGGGAGTCGGCCGAGGCGCTGTGCCGGCACGTGCTCGCCAACGAGCAGGCGGTCACGGCCTCGATCAACGAGCTGTACGCGATGGCGGAGGCCGCCAAGGACCGTCCCGCGATCGTCCTGCTCCAGTGGTTCGTGAACGAGCAGATGGAGGAAGAGGCCGCGGCCCGCGCCATCCTCGGCCGCATCCGCCTGGGCGGCACGACCGGCGTCGGCCTGCTGATGATCGACCAGGAGCTGGCGAAGGGCACGCTGCCCGGGATGCCGGCGGGCCCGGACGCGGGCGGCGGAGCGTAGCCGCCGGTGCAGGTCCGCCGCTGGAACGCGGCCGCCGACGGCCCCGTCACCGAGGCCGCCCTCCGCGCCAAGCTCGAAGCGCTCGGCTACACCATCGCCCGCTACGTCTATCCGCCCGGCACCCGCTTTCCGGACCATGCGCACGACGTCGACAAGATCGACGCCGTCGTCACCGGCCGCTTCCGTCTCGTCATCGGCGGCCACACCTGCCAGCTCGGTCCGGGCGACTGGGTGGAAGTCCCCCGCGGCCGGCGCCACAACGCCACCGTCATCGGCGAGGAGGCGGTGGTGAGTTTGGACGCGATCAGGATCGAGGGGCCCGGGGCTCGGGTGGACGCACTCCTGCCATGACTCGCCGGCAGCGCGACAGCGACGGCCGCACGAGCCGATTGGCGTGACCGAAGGGCGAGACCGGAGAGTGGCGTTCGGTTGGTCCGGCCCCGGGCCCCGAGTCCCGGGCCCCGATGGCCCGGAAGCGAAAGGTCAGACATGAAGATCGTGTTCTTCGGCGCCGGCGGGGTTGGCGGGTATTTCGGCGGGCGGCTGGCGCAGGCGGGTGTCGACGTGGGGTTCGTGGCGCGCGGCGCGCATCTGGAGGCGCTGCGGCGGCAGGGCCTGCGCCTCGTGAGCCCGAAGGGCGATGCCCACGTCGTGCCGGTGCGGGCGAGTGACGACCCGGCCGAGCTCGGGCCGGCCGACGTCGTGTTCCTCACCGTGAAGATGTGCACGTGGACACGGCCGCGTCGCACCTCCGCCCGCTCGTCGGTCCGTCGACGATGGTGGTGACGCTGCAGAACGGCGTCGAGGCGCCCGACATGGTCGCCCGGCACGTCGGCGCCGCCCACGTGGCCGGCGGCGTGGCCTACGTGGCCGCCGTCATCAGCGAGCCCGGCGTCATCCGGCACACCGCGCTCGATGCCCTGATCGTCGGTGAGCTGGACGGCGCGATGTCGCCGCGCCTCCTGGCGCTGAAGGACGCCGTGGCCGGCGCCGGCTTCGCGTTCACGGCCAGCCCCGACATCCGCCGCGACCTGTGGTCGAAGTTCGCGCGGCTGTCCGTCTTCAGCGCGATGACGGCCGTCACGCGGTCGCCGCTCGGCGTCCTGCGCGCGCACCCGGCCCTGATGCACATGATCGAGGCGGCCGTGGAGGAATCGCTGGCCGTCGGGCGCGCGACGGGCGTGGCGCTCGGCCAGGACATCCGCGACGAGGTCTACGCGATGTATCGGGCCATGCCGCCGCAGGCCAAGTCGTCGATGCTGGAGGACCTGGAGCGCGGGCGGCCGCTGGAACTGCCGTGGCTGAGCGGCGCGGTGGTCCGGCTGGGACGCGAGGTCGGTGTCCCCACGCCCGTGCACGCCACCATCGAGACGCTGCTCACGCCGTTCGCCAGGGGCGGCACTCCAGAGATGGTGTAGCCGGCGCAGCTGCGTGGCCGCGCGGTCCCGTCAGGGCACGCCCGCCGCCGCGAACGCCACCGCGATCCAGCTGAGGCAGATCGCCACGGTGCCGACGACGTCGCTCGGCCAGTGCGCGCCCGGTACGATGCGCGCGCAGCCGGCAAGCGCGAGGACGCCCACGCCCGCCACGATCACGGCCGTCCGCACCGGGCTGCGCTTGAGGCGCCAGGCCAGGACCACGAGCGAGCCCACCGTGACCGAGTACAGCGTCATGAACGTGGACGGAAACGACAGGCCGGACGGGTTCCCCATCACCGCGACGAGCGTGCGCGACGGACGCGGGCGGCCGAAGATGCCCTTCGACATCTCGCCGAACGTCTGCTCCACGAGGATGGCGCCCGCCACGACGAGCGCCGCCCGCGTGCCGGCCAGCCGCCAGGCGCCCAGCACGGCGATCGCCATGAGGAGGTAGCTGATGGGCTCGCTCGCGGTCCGGATCATCGGGGCCACCCAGCCGGTGCCGGGCGAGAGTGTCTGGATGAGCCGCTCCACGGCGACGTCCCCGGGCAGGTAGGGAAGGAAGCGGGCCTGGGCGCCGACGACGATCGTCACGAGGAGGGCCACACGGGCGAGTTGTCGGGTGGTCATGGCGCGGCCATTATTCCCCACCGGCGCCGGGCAGGGTCAGCGTGGTCGCGATCGTCGAGAGCCGCGCCCACCGCGCGGCCTCGTCGTCGCCGCCGATCCGATCGAGCACCAGGCGCCGGCCCACCGGGTAGGCCAGGATCTTCGTCCGCTGCTTCTCGATGAACGACACCATGCCGCCGGGGTCGAGGACGAGCGCGTCCTCGCGGAGCCGATCGGCCACGTCCACCGCGCGTGCCGCGGTGTCGAGGTAGTCGGCCGCGATGTAGGCCACTTCCAGATCGAGCTCCGCGGCGAGCCGCTCGACGCGGACGAGCGCGGCCGCCATCGACGGGGGCTGGCCGGCGGCCGGCAGGAGCACGTCGCGGACGACCGCCTCGCGCACCTCGACGGGCAGCAGCAGGGCGGCGCCCGCCTCGGCCGCGCCCTCGGCCAGGAGGCGGTGCGGTCCGAACGACGGCAGGAGGAGGCGCTCGGTCCACCCCCGTCCGGTGACCAGCGTGGCTGACGCCAGGACGAGCTGCGCGTGGTGGCCGGGCGTGCCCTCGTGCGCGGCCAGTTGCAGGAGGTGCGCGGCGTCGGCCCCGCCGCCCTTGGCCACCCACAGGTCCGACGTGAGCGGCCCGGTCGGCCGCGAGAACGCCGCCCAGCCCGTGGTGTCCTCGGCGCGTGTGGTCAGCGACTCGCCCTCGGGCAGGGGCAGGCGCGCGGCGGCCTCGCGGCGGCACCAGTCGACGGCCGCGCGGAAGACATCCTCGACACGCTCGGCCGGCACCGCGGCGGCCCGGCGGAACGCGGCATGCCGGTCGGCGAGCGAGCCGGGGCCCGGCAGCAGGGCATCCAAGTCGCGCCGGATCGCCTCCAGGCCGGAGGCGTCGCGCGGTGGGGCGGTGTGCCCGAAGGTGCGGCGTGCCTCCTCCTGGAAGGGATGCCCCTCGCCCACCAGGCGTCCGGCCGCCTCGTCCAGCGCCCGGATCTGGCCCACGAGATACGCCGCGCGCATCGCGTCGCCGATGGAGTCCGGCCCGGCCGCCGGGTCGGTCTGGCCCGCGACGGCCTCGGCCTGGATCAGCAGGGCGCCGGCCTCGGCCCGAAGCTGCGGCGCGGGGACGCGCGAGGCGGCGGCTTGGTCCGGTGGACCGAGCCACACCTCGACGAGCGACGGCTGCTGCCTGGCCAGCGCCAGCGACAGGCGGACGTACTCGGCCGCCAGCGCCTCGAGCGAGGCGGGGGCGCCCGGAGCTGGGGCGCTCCGTTCGCCGGCGCATCCCGCCAGCGCCGTGGCGACGCCGCCCATCGTGGCGAGGCCCGCCATCTGCAGGACGCGTCGTCGCGAGGGACCCCGAGCGCCGTGGACGAGCCGGATGCCGGAGACCATCGGAGACATGCGACATCTTGGCACAGCGAGCCATTGACAACGTCTCGCCCGCCGGGTTCAATGCGGCAGCCCGGCGTCGATGTGCGGCGTCCGGCCATGTTCGAGGAGATCTGCCGATGCGACGGCTCCAGTTCCTGACCCTCCCCGCCCTCGCGTTCGCCGTGGCGTGCTCGCAGCCGAGCGCGCCTGGGTCCTCGGCCGCCGATGCGCCGGCCGCCACCACACCCGCTCTCGGGATTCGGGCCCAGGCCGACGAAGAGATCCAGCCCGACATGAGCAAGGTGCCCGAAGACGTCGCGAAGGTCTTCACGCACATCGACGAGAACATCGACCAGCACGTGGTGAACCTGCAGAAGTGGATCCAGCAGCCGAGCATCTCGAACTCGGGCGAAGGCATTCCCGAGTCGGCGGAGATGGTGAAGGGCTTCTTCGACGAGCTGGGCTGCCAGCAGACGCAGGTCTACGACGTGGGCGTCACCGAGTACGGCTCGCCGGGCAACCCGGTGGTGTACGCCAAGTGCGACGAGGGCGCCGAGAAGACGCTGCTCATCTACTGGATGTACGACACGATGCCGGTCACGCAGCCGGATGCGTGGCAGTACCCGCCCTTCGAGGCGCGCATCGTCGAGCAGGCGCCGTACAAGAAGGTGCTCATCGGCCGCGGCGCCACCAACTCGAAGGGGCCGCAGATGTCGCAGATGAACGCCTTCCGCGCGATCAAGGCCGTGCACGGCAAGCTGCCCGTGAACCTGATCGTCGTGGCCGAGGGCGACGAGGAGCGCATGGACATCGGTCTGCGCAAGTTCGTCAAGGACCACCCCGAGCTGCTCGAGGGCGCCGACGCGATGATGACGTTCGGCGGCCAGGCGCCGAGCGGTGGCGGCGGCTACGGCGGCGGCTCGGAGGGCTGCGTGTACGTGGAGCTGACGACGTCGGGCACGGCGTGGGGCCGCGGGCCGACGGTGTCGGACATCCACGGCAGCAACAAGCGCGGCACCGACAGCCCGGCGTGGCGGCACATCAAGATGCTGGCGTCGCTCGTGAGCGACGACGGCAACACGCCCAAGATCGACGGCTTCTTCGAGGGCATCCGCCCGCTCAGCTCCGAGCAGGAAGCGAGCCTGCGCGAGGCGGCCAAGAACACGGACCTGAAGGTGGCGGCCGAGAACCTGGGCGTCGCGCGCTTCATGTATGACGACCCGTACCAGGTGCTGAAGACGCAGCGCTACGGGACCTCGTTCAACCTGGACGGGCTGTGGGGCGGCAACATGTATGCGGGCGGCGCGGGCGCGATCCTGCCCAACAAGATCACGAGCAAGCACAACTTCCGCTACGTGCCCAACATGCACGGGCCCGACATCGTCGAGAAGCTGAAGAAGCAGCTCGTGAAGAACGGGTACCCGGACGTCGAGGTGAAGCTCATCGGCGACGTGCCCTGGGCGCTCATGAACTCCGACAACGAGATCGGCCGGGCCATGCAGCGGACCTACGAGATCATGGACATCCCACACGCGCCGGTGCGGGCCGACTGGGGCATCGGCGGCGGCGCGGCGGCCGGCGGCTACTGGCCCGCCTACATGTTCGGCAACGGCGAAGTGGGCGAGAAGATCTCGCCGTTCAAGGGCGTGCCCATCGTGATGGGCGGCGCCGGGCTGGGCGGCCGGGCGCACGCGGCCAACGAGTACTACGTGATCGAAGGCGCGGGCAAGGTGTACGGCATGGCCGGCGCCGAGAAGGCCGTGGCCACGACGATGTGGGCGTTCGCCGGCAAGGTGCCGCCCAAGGGCGGCGCGAAGAGCACGAACTGACGCTTGCGGGGCCCGGGTTCCGGGGCTCGGGCTCGGGCAGATCGCGCCGGAAGGACACTGAATGATCGGGGTTCGCAATCTGGAGAAGGAGTACCACGTGGGCGACCACGTGGTGCGGGCCCTGAGGGGCGTGACGCTGGACATCGCGGCGGGCGAGTTCGTGACGGTCGTGGGACCGTCAGGATCGGGCAAGTCGACGTTCATGCACATCCTGGGATGTCTCGACCGGCCCACGCGGGGGCAGTACCTGCTGGGCGGCCGGGACGTGTCCACGCTTCCGCACGACGAGCTCGCGCGCGTGCGCAACGAGACGATCGGGTTCGTGTTCCAGGGATTCAACCTCCTGGCGCGGACCTCGGCGCTCGAGAACGTGGAGCTGCCGCTGCTCTACACGCGCCAGGGCGCGGTGAGGGCGGCCGAGCGGCGCGACCGCGCCCGCCAGGCGCTGGCGGCCGTGGGGCTCAGCGACCGCGAGGAGCACCACCCGAACCAGCTGTCGGGCGGCCAGCAGCAGCGCGTGGCGATCGCCCGCGCGCTGGTGAACCAGCCGTCGCTGCTGCTCGCCGACGAGCCCACGGGCAACCTGGACACGACGACGAGCCACGAGGTGATGGAGGTGTTCGCCTCCCTGCGTGCCGAGCGCGGCATCACCATCGTGGTCATCACGCACGAGCGCGACATCGCGGCCTGGGGTACGAGGACCATCGACTTCAAGGACGGGGTGGTCGTGCAGGACCAGCACCACCAGCCGTCGATGGGGTCGCATGCGACAGCGTGAGGCGGCCCGGCAGCCGTCGGCCGTCGCGACGGCTGTCCGTTCCGCGTCCGGCCCTCCGCAGACCGTCAAACGACGTGCGGGGGCGATCGGCCGGCGGAGGCGCGGGGCCCCGGACACCCCACGCGGATTTCTGGCGCCTCCTCGTCGTTTGACGACTGACGCTCGCGCGGTCCGCTCCGGACGGCCGCGGAACGGACAGCCGCCGCGACGGCCGGGCGTCCGGAAGGGCGCGCGACGGGGCGTCGTCGGCGACAATGGGATCGACCGGTTCGGCCGCTGGCTCAGCACGAGGGAGTAACAACCGTGGCGTCACCGATTCAGCGACTTCGCGCCCTGCACCCGTCGATCGACATCGGGTTCAAGGCCCTCACGCGTAATCGCCTGCAGACGGGGCTCACCATGCTCGGCATCACGGTCGGGGTGGCGACCGTCCTGGCGATGATGGCCGTGGGATCCGGCGCGCAGCAGTCCATCGAGCAGCAGGTGCGGGCGGCAGGGCTGAACCAGCTCACGGTCACCGCCGGCAACTGGAAGCCGAAGGTGGAGGACACGGGTGGCGTCGTCGCGCACCAGGGCGATGCCGAAGACACGATGCGGCTTCCGGTGGACGACCTGATGCCGGAACTGCCTGGCGCCGGCGACCCGTTCTTCGGCACCGACGTCCTGCCGATCCGGTTCCACCCGGAAGACGATCCGATGGAGAAGCACGACCATCCGCTGGCGTGGCAGCGGCTGGGCGATCTGGAGGCCGGCCTCGGGGCGGCGGCCACGCTGTCGTTCGACGACGCCGAGGCCATCCGCGAGCTCGACGGCGTGCAGTACGTGGCGTGCGGCGTCCACGGCAACGCGCGCGTGCACCTGGGCGACAAGCGGTGGTTCACCCGGATGCACGGGACCGACCTGCACATGCTGGACATCAAGCGCACCTGGACGCTGCGCAGCGGCCGGTTCTTCAACGACAAGGAGCAGGAGCAGAAGGCGCAGGTGCTCGTGCTGGGGTCCGTGGTGGCCGAGAAGCTGTTCGGCCTCGGCGTGGACCCGACCGGGCAGGACGTGACGCTGTGGAACCAGCCGTTCAAGGTCGTCGGTGTCGTGACGAGCTCCAGCTGGGTCGTGCGCCCGGCCGCGGGCGACGACGAGTTCGACGCCGTCTACATGCCGTACACGACCACGCACGCGCTGCTCAACCTGTCGAAGCTGAACGACATCACGGTGACGTCCGCGTCCACCGGCGACGTGTCCGAGGTGAGCAAGCGCATCACCGCGCTGCTGCGCCAGCGCCACGGCATCACCGAAGAGAAGCCGGACGACTTCACGATTTCCACGCAGGCGACCCGCGCCATCGCCACCGGCGGGCTCCCGCCCAGCGTGGCCCAGGCCATCGCCGGGAACGTGAAGGAGCTGGAGCGCGTGACGCTCGAGCAGTTGGCCGGCACGCTGGAGCGCGCCAGCACCACGATGCGATGGCTGTTGGCCGCCGTCGCCGCCGTGTCGCTCCTGGTGGGCGGCATCGGCATCATGAACATCACGCTTCTGTCGGTCACCGAGCGCACCAAGGAAATCGGCCTCCGCATGGCCGTCGGCGCGCGCGGGCGTGACGTGACGCGGCAGTTCCTGACGGAGGCCGTGGCCATCAGCCTGGCGGGCGGCGCGATCGGCGTCGTGCTGGGCATCATCGCCTCCTACGCCATCGCCAGCACGCTCCGCTGGTCCACCGTGCTGTCGCCAGGCGCGGTGCTGGTGGCGTTCGGCGTGTCCGCGGCGGTGGGCGTGCTGTTCGGGTGGTACCCGGCGCGCCGCGCCGCGGAACTGGACCCCATCGACGCCCTGCGTCACGAATAGAACGGACCCTCCCCCGTGTTTCGATTCCTTGCCGTCAGCGGGCAGATTGCCTGGAAGGCCCTGGGCCGCAACCGTCTCCGATCGGGCCTGACGACGCTGGGCGTCGTCATCGGCGTGGCCGCCGTGATCGCCATGGTGGCGCTGGGCAACGGCGCCCGCGCCTCCGTGGAGCGCACCATCAAGTCCGCCGGCACGAGCATCGTGCAGGTGTCGGCCGGCAACTTCATCCGCGGCGGCGAGAGCATGAACATCGCCTCCGGCCTGGGCGGCGCCACGACGCTGACCCGGGCCGACGCCGAGGCGATCCGGGGACTGGACAACGTCGAGCACGTGTCGTCGGGGCTCCGCGACCGCGCGTTCGTCGCGCTGACGCCCGAGGCGAGGGTGTTCCTGCTCGTGAACGGGGCCGAGGCGTCGCTGGCCGACATCCACGGGTGGACCTGGATGGAGGGGGAGGGCTTCACCGACGCCGATGTAAACGCTGGCGCCGCGAAGATGGTGTTCGGACGCGTCGCGGCGGCACGGCTGTTCGGACCCGGCGTGGATCCCACCGGCAAGACGGTCACCCTCCACGACAGGCCGTTCCAGGTGGTGGGGATGATGCGGGCCGTGGACGCGGACCAGGACGAGGCCGTGTTCGTGCCCGTGACCACCCTGGGTCAGATCACGGGCCGCACCACCTACCTGCAGACGATCACGGTGGGCGTCACCGAAGCCGGCGTGGCCACGGCCGTGGGCGACGCGATCACGGCCCTGCTGCGGGAGCGGCACTCCTCCCACATCAAGGAGGCGACGTCGAAGGCCTCGCTCGGCGGCCTCCAGATGCCGGGCAACGACCGCATGGGGCCGGCCGACGACTTCGTCGTGAAGACGCTGGCCGCCGCGCAGGTGACCAAGGGCCTCTACACCGAGGTGGCCGCGTTCGCCCTGGCGAACATGCCGAAGCTGGACAGCGCCACGATGGAGGAGATGTCCGGCACGCTGAGCCGCGCCGGCAGCACGATGACGGCGCTCCTGGCGAGCATCGCCGGCATTTCGCTCGTGGTGGGCGGCATCGGCATCATGAACATCATGCTCGTGTCCGTCACCGAGCGGACCAAGGAGATCGGCCTCCGCCTGGCCATGGGCGCCCGCCGTCGCGACGTGATGGTGCAGTTCCTCGTGGAAGCGGTGGTGTTGAGCCTGCTGGGCGGCATCGTGGGCATCGCCGCCGGCATCGGCGCGGCGCGCGGCCTAACGGCGCTCATGAGCTGGCCGACCACCGTCTCGCCGCAGGCTATCCTGCTGGCGTTCGCGATCTCCGCCGTGATCGGGATCGCCTTTGGCTACTACCCGGCCCGCCGCGCGTCGCGGCTGGACCCGATCGTGGCCCTGCGGCGCGAGTAGCCGTCTTCACACGGCGCCCTGACGACGGCGTCCCCGATCGCGTCGCCCTCGACGCGGCATCTCTTTCCGCTCCACCTTCGCGCGGCGCGGCCGAGCCCGTTGCGTGTGATCGACGCGCCGCTGCTCAGAGTTCCGCGGCAAGAGACGCCACATCGAGGACGCCGCTCAGCGTCGACTGACCGTCCGGCGTCCCGTCTGCCGCGGGCGATGCCCTTGGTGCGAGCAGGGGGCCAGATATGCCGCCAATGGTCGCCCAATTAACGGGAATATGCCGACCCGCACAACGCCCGTCTGCGCCGAGCCCCAATCGTCCCAAGTCCGCGCGAGCCAAGGACCTCTGGCTGCAGCGGCCAAGCCGTTGCTGGTGCTATGCTGCGATGCCGGCAGCCGAGCCCGACTATGCGGGTCGGCCGAATGCTTGTTAGCCCGACTGAATGCGACGCGAACTCAACTTGTCCGAGCCTCAATTCGGCATGCTCTCGGGTGCGGTGTGGGGACTAGTCGCGGCGCTCATGCCTGTCGCGCTGGCAGGCGGGCGCTGGCCGGCCTCTCGCTCGTGGGTGCTTTTCGGCACGCTGGGAGCGGCAGTCGGCCTACTCGTGGTGCGAGCGCTTCATGGGGTTAGCTTGGCAGGTGGACGTCGACTCGCCGTGGTCTCACTCGCATCGCTGCTTGCAGGCACTGCCGCGTTTGCCTTTGCACTGTCGGCGACCGGAGCGATGGTGGCGCTGGTCGGGGGCGTGTATCAGCCCACGTTAGCCTTGGGCGTCTTGTTCGCACCGCTGTACTGGATCTGGGGCCTGCTGGTGAGTGGGCTCGCCTTAGCGTTGTGGCCTCTCTCGATGCTGAATCACCTGGCCCTCGCTCGCCTTCGCAACAGGCAGATCGCGGGCTAACCAACGGTTGCACCCGACGGCACCGGGGCCGGCGTGCGCCGGCCCCTCGCGCGCGGTGGTATCGTGGACGCGCGCGGCCGCGGGTGAACCGTGGCCGTTAGCCAGAGCCAAGTGGCCGAGTTGGTGAATCGAAGACACCTAGCCGATCGCGCGCGTCACGCGCTTCTTGCAGGCGCGCTCGGTGATGCGTGGGGCGGACCGTATGAGAATCGGCCCAGCTCAGGTCGAGCGTGTTTCCCTGAGCGGCCGTCATTCTCGGACGATACCCTCTTGACGGTGGCGACGTGCGAGGCGCTCGTCGAGACAGGCGGCCAAGTTGAGCCAGCGCAGCTCGCAGCCACGTTTCGGCAGTGGTTCGAAGCGCGTCGCTTCTCCGGCCTCGGCGCGGCGACCTTGAAGGCTCTGCGGGACCTGGCGGCTGGTGGGCACTGGGCCCTGGCGGGTGCGCGTGGCGAGTTTGCCGCCGGTGCAGGCGCCGCAATGCGTATCGCACCCTTCGCCTTCGTCATCGACCCTGCGCAGGACCGCGCGCGTACGTTGTTGAGAGATGTATCGCGCATTACCCACCACTCCGAGGAGGCCTACGCTGGGGCGCTCGCCGTGGCGGTAGCGGTTCGGCACTGCGCGCACCGGATGGGCGTGCCCGTGGAACTCCCGCGCCTCGTGGCAGACCAGCTTCCAGACACTCGCGTTCGTGATCGACTGAACGCACTTGCGGCGTTCGGAGGCAATGCCGGTGAGGCCGCCGCACAATTCGGCAGTTCCGGTTATGTCGTCGATGCGGTGCCGATGGCGCTGTTCGTGGCATCCCGCTCGGCGCACTTGGGCATCCAAAGTGTTGCTGAGGAGGCGGCGTCGCTGGGCGGAGACACCGACACGATCGCGTCAATCGCGAGCCAGGTCACGGGGGCATCTGGCTACGAACCGCCGCGCGTGTTGCTCGAGCGTACGTCTGGCTTCGACGACGTCGAGGCGCGCATTGAGCAATTCGCAGCCCTGCTCAACCAGGGGCCTGGCTAACCACGGCTTGCAGCCGTCGGCGGCCCGGGCGCATCATGAGGGCCGCCGCGGCTGAAGCCGAGGCGTTAGGCTGAACGGACGACGACTGACACGGAGAGGCCACACGCGCGCACCAGGAGGCGGTTCTTCTGATCCACGAGCCGTGACTCCCACACAAGGTCCCGGCCGACGGCGTGCCACGAGCGCGCGGGGCCATCCCACGGCCCCGCGGACCTGCCCTCGGTACCCGTCGCAGGTGCGCAGCACCCGCCTGCCCGCGACCAGGGTAGACTCGCCGCCATGGGACTGCTCACCTTCAGCATCAACGTCACCCTCGACGGGTGCGTCGACCACCGGGAAGGCATCGCGGACGAAGAAGTCCACGCCTTCTTCACGCGCCTCATGGATGAGGCAGGGGCGATGCTGTGGGGCCGCGTGACCTACGAGATGATGGAGGCCTACTGGCCGGCCGTGGCCCGAGGCGCCGAGGCGGTGCCGGCGGCCATGCGCGAGTGGGCGGTCCAACTCGACGCCAAGCCGAAGTACGTCGTGTCGTCCACGCGCAGCGAGTTCCCGTGGACCAACAGCCACCACATCGGTGGCGACCTGCGCGCGGGTGTCGAGCAACTGAAGGCGGCGACCCCGGCCGGCGTGCTCCTCGGCAGCGGCACGCTCGCGACGGCGCTCGATCGCCTGGACCTGATCGACGAATACAAGGTGCTCGTCCACCCGAGGATCGCCGGCCACGGCCCGACCCTGTACGAGGGCGGACTGCCCGGTACGCGACGGCTCGAGCTGATCTCGGCGAAACCCCTCCGCTGCGGTGCGCTCGCCGTGCACTACCGGCGGGCGCGGGGCTGACGTCTGGCTGCGGTCGGCGCCCCGGTGCCACTTGGCGGTTGACTCCGAGCACGCGGCCGCGTAGATCTCGCGTGTCCATCACGCCGAGGCAGCGTCATGGCGTGCGTGTGCAGGTCCAGCGGGCGCGCCGCGGCGGAACCGCGGCAGGGAAGTCGCACGTCGGGCCAGGACGAGCCTGGAGAGGCTGGATCATGGGTGATGACGCCAGGGTTCGCGTGGTGACTGAACGCACGCCCCCGGATTGCTACAGGATTACGGCAACCGCCGAGTTCGACTCCCCTCCGGAGGTGTCCTGGCGGCTGCTCCGGGACTGGGAGCGGTTCGTCGAGGTGGCCTTCCCCGGCATGACCAGCAACTTCCGCTGGCTGCGTGGTACTCCTGACGAGGTCCCCTCCCAGTTCCAGTTCGAGATAGCGGGCATCGTGCTGAAGGAGGAAATCTACGAGCGGACCCACGGCGATGGCGACTATGTGCTGCGCTATCGCGCGCTGGAGCCAGCGCTTGGCGTCCTGGAGTACGACGCTGTCCTCCGGCTGCTGACACGGCCCGATGGTCGTACGGCCTTCGAAGCCGTCAGAGACGTCCGATTGGAGTCCGGCACGCCGCCGGACATGCTCGCCGAAATGGTGCGGTCGGAGACGCAGTGCCTTGTGGACCATTTTGCCGCATGACGCGAAGGCGGAGCGACGCGCGCTGCGCTGCTCCTGATCCACGAGCCGCCGGACGTGGATGGGCGGCCGCGGCCCGCTCGGCCGCCAACGACGCGAACGGAGCGCCTGCATGACCTCGCCGTGGACCACTGGCAGCATCGCCGGCGTCGTGGCCGCCGTCGTGTCGGCGGCGGGGAATCTCCGGCGGGGCGATCCACACGCCCTGTCCACCGCGCCGGATCTGGCGACGCTGGCCACCATCACCGTCCTGGTCGGCCTGGCCGTGTGGCGCTCGGCCGCGGGCGACGGGGATCAGGTGTTCCGTCGAGGACGGCGCGCCGCCGTCGGCGCGGGCGCGACGTTCGCGGTGGGCGCCGGCGCCTTCGCGTGGTGGTATTTTCCGCATCACTCGATCGCCCTTGCCTCGTACGCCGCCCTCACCGCCTTCGCCATGGCCGGTGTCGTCGGAGTCATGACGGCCCGCGTCCTCGCGTCGCGTCAGGGGTGAGGGGAGGGCTCCGGACGAGCGACGCCGGCACCGACGGGCCATGACCGATTCCCCTGGCCGTTCGCGGGCGAGTCCGTCGGCACCTACACCTACCTGAAAGGGACGACCCGGCTCACCGTGATTGTCGGCGTGATGGCCGTGCACCAGGAGCTGGCGCGTTGGCGGGAGATGCGGTGGCGGGAGCGGCGCCGGTGTTCGCTCGAGGACGCGGCCGCGCTGCTGGCGACACACCCGGTCGCCGGCGTCTACGAGCACGCACGGCGCATGCTGGCGGCGGGGACCGTCGTGGAAGAGGGGCTGACGGACGGCGGTGGCACCGGATAGAGTGGCGGAAGAGGTGCCGGTGGCCGACAGTGGTTCCGAGCGACGCATCGTGCGTCCAGTCCGATGGTTCTTCACGTGTCTGGCCCTGGCCGCGACGACAGCGGCCCTGGCCGGCCCCTCGGTGGCCTGCAGGCGTTCGGAGCCGGCCGGGTCGCCGGCCACCGTGTCGCCGGCCCCCGCCACGCCGCTGCAGCAGGCCGCGGCGACCTTCGACGGCGGCTTCCCGGAGCGCGAGATCAAGGCGCGCCTGGACCAGGCGATGCCGCTCTACGGACTCACACCCTCGCCGGACACCTACCGCCAGGCCGTCGGGACGCTGGTGTCGCTCCGGAAGGCGAACGGCGTGGGCGAGATGGCCATCCTGGACTACATGATTCAGTCGCACGTGCCCGGGGTGGCCCTGAGCTTCCCGGAAGCGGCGACGGTGGCGGCGGAGTTCCTGAAGCACCCCGATCGATAATCGGACCGCCCGCGGCTCCGGCCGCGCCAGTGTTCAGCCGATGGGACTCGTGGCGCATGCCTCTGCCTCCACCTCCACCTCCGGTTCCGCGTCCTGAGCGGTGACCCCCATGCCCGGTGTCCCTCCCTCCGATTCCGGCGGCAATCGGCGCATCCTCCTGGCCGTCGGCGTGTTCGTGGCCGCGGGGATGGCCGGCCTGGCCGCGCTCCGCCGCTGGCTCGACGCGCTGCGCTTCAAACCGGCCGACGAGGCCGCGCAGTCGCTGCGCCTGGCGCTCCAACTCCTCCAGGGTGCGCTGGTGCTCGGTCTCGGGGCCTTCGGGGTGTATGCCTTCCGTCTCGGGACCAGGACGAAGGCGGCCGAGCGCTTCCCGCCGCCCGGCACGGCCGCGCTCGCCGGCACGCGAGTCGTGGAAGGGCGCGCCGCCAGGACCCAGGGCACCGTGCTGCAGGCCGTGGGCGTGCTGTTCCTGGTGTTCGCCGTCGTGACGGGGCTGCTCGTCTACCGCCTGTTCGCGCTCCTGCCGGGCTGAGGCTGGCGCGCGGCCCGACCGCGCCCCGTCGCTACGGAATCGGCTGTCTGGGCATGCGATACCGACGGCCGCCCTGGGTGTCGCGGGATGCCGGCGTCAGGGGCGGCGGCGTGAGCGAGCCGCCCCCGGCGAGCGGCGCCCGCCACATGCCGCGCCCGTGCGTCGCCGCCACGACGAGCCCATTCGCCGTGTCGATCTGCAGGTCGTACACCGCCACGCTCGGCAGGTTCACCGACTCCTGTACCCACGTCTCGCCCTCGTCCCGGCTGGCGTAGACGCCGTAGTCGGTGCCGAGGAACCAGGTGGCGCCGGCGAAGTCGATGGCCAGCGACATGCCGCGCACGCCGGCGGGCAGCGTCCCGGTCCTGTCGATCCAGGTCTGGCCGCCGTCGGTCGTCCGGTACAGGCGGCCGCCGGACGAGCGGTCCACCGAGAGGTAGGCGGTCTGGGGATCCGTGGGGCTCGGGACGATGTCGGAGATGATCTGGAACGCGGGCAGCCCGGTGCTTCTCGGCAGCCAGGTCGCGCCGCGATTGAAGGTGGCGAAGACGAGGCCGTCGCTGCTGCCGCTGTAGATGACGTTCGAGTCCTGCGGCGCGATGGCCAGGGCCCGCAGGTGGCCGCCGCTCGTGAGATCCCCGCTGATGGCGGTCCAGTTCGTGCCGCTGTTGGTGGTCTGCCACACGCGATGCGTCCCGGCCAGGAGCGTGGTGGCCAGAGTCGGATCCACCACGAGCGGTCCGTTCGCCCAGCTGGCCCTGTCGCTCGACCAGGGACCGGTGACGGTGCCCTGGGAGACGAGGGGGCGCAGCCATCGATAGAGGGGCGACATCCGCACGTAGGTGGTGAAGTACCGGCTCGGGTTGCTCCACTCCACGGCCACCGGGCCGCCGTCTCCGCCGATCACCTGCGGCCACGCCTGCGCGCCCTGGTACTGCACCGAGCCGTTGTCCTGCGTGCCCGCCACCAGGAAGTTGCCGTCCGTCGTGTGCACGCCCACCGTGTAGAAGAGCGCCGTGTCGAGGCCCTGATTCAGGTTCACCCAGCTCGCGCCGGCCGTCGCCGTCTTCCACACGCCGCCGTCCGCGCCCACCCAGAGCGTGCCGTCCGGTCCGAAGGTGAAGTGGTGCTGATCCGGGTGCACCTGGCTGCCGTTGGTCCCGACGGTGACGTAGGTCCACGACGTGCCGCCGTTGGTGGTCCGGGCGATGCCGCCGCTGCAGTACGAGAAGACACCGCCCGCGTAGACCACGTCGGGATTGGACGGCGACACGGCCATGCCGTTGTCGTACCAGCCCTGCGTGCAGACGTAGTTCGGCGTCGCCGTGAGGCGCGTCCACGTCGCGCCGCCGTTGGTGGTCTTGTACATGCCGGCCAGCGATCCGGACGCCGCGATGAAGCTGGCGTAGACGACGCTGGCGTTGCTGTCGGCGATGGCGAGGTTGACGCGCTGGAATCCGCTGGTCGGCAGGCCGCCGCCGAGCTGCGACCAGGTGGCGCCGTCATCGATGGACTTGTAGACGCCGCTCCCGTAGAAGCCGGCGAAGAGCACCAGCGGCGACTGCGCGGAGCGGACCAGGTCGTTGCACCAGGCCACGCCGCCCGGCGTGAACACCGCCCAGGTCGCGCCGTCGTTCACGGACCGGACGTAGCCCCGGTCGCTGCAGACGTGCAGCGTGCCCGGCGACAGGCCCACCCGCGCGATGTAGTTGCCGACGTCGGCCTTGAGGCCGATCTTCGCCCAGCTCGCGCCGCCGTCGAACGACCGGAACAGGCCGTCGCCGTAGAGGCTGTCGGCCGAGTAGTGCTGCTCGCCGGTGCCGTAGAGGATCGTGGAGGGCGCCGCCGGATCGAGCGCCAGCGCGCCGGAGGCCAGGGACGACAGCTGATCGGTGAGCGGCGTCCAGTTCTGCCCGCCGTCGGTCGTCTTCCACACGCCCCCGCCCGCCGCGGCGGCATACGCCGTGTTGGCGTCGCTGGGGTCCACGGCGATCGCGGACACGCGTCCGGAGGCGTTCGCGCCGCCGGACCAGTACTCGTTGGTGATGGGCTTCGGACCGAGCGGCTGCCATGGCAGCGTGCCGCGCGTCCTCGGGAAGAACATGCCGCGCGGATGTCGCTCCACGGGCGTGAGCTGCGCGAGGAGGCGGGCGATGCTGACGCGTTCCGGCCGATCGCGATCGGCCTCCTCGCCCTCGGCCTCGCGGGCTCTGGGCAGGAGCGACAGGCACGTCACGGACACGAGCGCGCCGAGAACCAACGTGAACATCCACGACGTGCGGAACAGCGGTCGGAGCATCGAAGTCATCGGTCCCACAGGGTACGACCGCGCGCGCCCGATTGCGAAGGAGATTCTCCGTCGGGACCGGCGCCGCGACCCCGCACTGGCACACAATGGGCGGCACGTCGATCCCGGCGCCCGCGCCGGGCACGTCGCATGCCGCCATGTCCACCGTCTCCCGCGCCGTCCTGCTCTGGCTGCTCGACGCCGATCCCGCGCTCCGGTGGCAGGTGCGCCGCGACCTGGCCGGCGACTCCGCCGCGGACGTGGCCGCGGACCGTGCGCGCGTGGCCGCCGAGGGCTGGGGGGCGACGCTCCTGGCCCGGCAGCGTGACGACGGCGCGTGGGCGCACGAGTCGGTCCCGGTCTGGCAGACGACCCTCAACGCGATGGTGCTGCTGAAGGACTTCGGTCTCGACCCCACGGGCCCGGCGGCCGCGGCCGCGCTGGCGCGGCTCGACCGCGGGTTCACATGGGGGCCGGAGTTCGGCGATCTCCCGTTCTTCGAGGGCGAGGTGGAGCCCTGCATCAACGGCCGCGTGCTGGCCGTGGGTGCCTCCTTCGGACGGCCCAGCGCGCGCCTGAAGGACCGCCTCCTGGGCGAGCAGCTGGCCGACGGCGGCTGGAACTGCGAGGCCGAGCGCGGGTCGGTCCGCTCGTCGTTCCACTCCACGATCTGCGTGCTGGAGGGCCTGCTCGCCTACGAGGAGGCGTGCGGGCCGTCGGCGCCGATCGCGGCGGCGCGGGCGCGGGCTCACGAGTATCTCCTGGAGCGCGGGCTGTTCCGGCGGCGCTCCACCGGAGCCGTCGTGGACCGCGCGTGGACGCGCTTCGCCTGGCCAACCGCCTGGCACTACGACGTGCTGCGCGGCCTGGACTACCTGCGGCGGGCGGGCGTCGCGCCGGAGCCGCGGATGGCCGAGGCCGTCGCGCTCGTCGTCCGGCGCCGCCACCAGAACGGCCGGTGGCCGCGCGGCGTCGTCCACGAGGACCCCGTGGGGCTCGCCGTGGAAGGGGCGCGCGGGACGGCCAGCCGGTGGATCACCTTTCAGGCCCTGCGCGTCCTCGACTGGGCGCACGCCTGACACCTGCCAGTCACGCGCCGCGACCGCTTTGCGAGGAGCCCATGCCCACCATCACCGGAGCGCACGTCGTCATCTACAGCACGGACCCCGACGCCGACCGCACGTTCCTGCGGGACGTCGCCGGCTTCCCGCACGTGGACGCCGGCCACGGCTGGCTCATCTTCGCCCTGCCCCCCGCCGAAGTGGCGGTGCATCCCGCCGACGGCGACGGCGGCCACGAGTTCTACCTGATGGTGGACGACGTCGGCGGGTTCGTGGCGGACATGGCGGCGCGCGGCGTGGCGTGCACCGAGCCGCAGGTGCTGCGGTGGGGCGTCCTCACGCACCTCACGCTGCCGAGCGGCAGCCGGCTGGGCGTCTACGAGCCGCGTCATCCACGGCCGCCCGCGAGCTGATCATGCCGGCGGCGTGGCGCCGGTCATCGGGGGCTGCCTCAGTGGCGAATCCCGCCGCCAGCGGCGCCCGCCATCCACTCGTCCAGGATTTCGCCCAGGTCGAGATCGGGCGCGATGAGGCAGATGTGGCCGTGGCCGGCGAGCACCCGCATCGTGGACGCCGGCGTGAGCGACGCCATCAGCGTGGCCTGCTCCACGGCCGGGACGAGATTGTCGCGATCGGCGGCCAGGTAGAGCACGGGCGCCGCGATCTCGGGCAGCCGCGTCCGGACGTCGTAGTCGCGCAGCATCTTGAGGCGCGACAGGTAGCCCTCGCGCGTCGTCGCCCGCATCAGCTGGTGGAAGCGGCGGAGTTCGTCGCTGCCCGTGTGCGGCGAGTGCATCCGCCACGCCGTGAGCTGCCGCACCACCGGCATCACGCCCCACGGCGTGGCCCGCAGCAGGTGATACCCCAGCCGGAGCCGCGCCTGCGGCGCGAAGTAGGGAAACGAGTTCAGGACCACGAGGCGGGCGACCCTCTCCGGATGCGCCAGCGCATAACTGAGCGTCAGGGCGCCGCCGAACGACTCGCCCACGAGGGTGACGGGCCCTCCGCCGCCGGCCCCGCGGACCGCCGCGTCCAGTTCGTCCACCAGTTCGGGCAGGATGCGCGCCGAGTCGCGGAGCCGGTGCGTCGTCACCGCGTAGCGCCGTTCGAGGAGCGGCACCTGACGGTAGAACAGCAGGCCCGTCCCATCCAGTCCCGGCACGAGCACCAGCGGATCCGGCATCTCACCGACATGGTAGCCTGCCTGCGTGGGCGCCGCCCGGATGGCACGCGTGGCGTGGACCGTCGCCTCGTTCTTCGTGGTGGAGACGCTCACGTTCGGTCTGGCCGTCCTCCCGGCGTTCGTCGCGTGGGAGTGGGTGCTCACCCTGCTGCCGGCCACGCGTCCCCTGCTCCGCCCGTCGGTGCTCGCGATGTCGCTCGTGCCGGCCTACGCCGTGTTCGCGGTGGCGCTGGCCGCCCTGTCGGCCTGGGGCAGCCGCCTGCTCGGGTGGCGCACGCCCCCTCCGGGGGAGTGGTCGATCCGCGAGTGCCCGTGGCCGGTCCTGCGCTGGTCGCGCTACATGATGTCCACCCACGTGGTCCGCGTGTTCGTGGGGACGTTCTTCCGGTCCACGCTCCTGTGGGTCTGGTACTTCCGCTGGAACGGCGCCACGGTGGGGCGCGGCGTGTACATCAACAGCCTGACGATCTCCGACCACAACATGCTGACGCTGGGTGACGGCGTCGTGATCGGGGGCGGCGTCCACATGTCCGGGCACACGGTGGAGCACGGCATGCTCAGGACGGGGACGGTCGCGCTCGGCCGCGGCGTGACCGTGGGCGTGGGATCCGTCGTCGGCATCGACGTCACGGCCGGCGAGGGCTGCCACATCGGCGCCTTGAGCGTCGTGCCCAAGCACGCGCGCCTGGACGCCGACGCCGTGTACGTCGGCGCGCCGGTGGCCCGCCTCCCGCGTGACTGATCGAACACTGCCGCGACGGTCGGACATTCCACCATGAGAGGGCATCCCATGCGACCCGCATCCGAGAGAGACCGTCATCGCGCGCTCGCGCCGATGGCCTTCCTGACCGGCGCCCTCTCCCTCGCGCTCCTCGCGGGCAGCGTGCAGCCGCCGCCGGCGAGCCCGGCCGCGCTGCTGGAGGACATCGCCGCGCACCAGGCGATGTACGGGGTCTTCGCCAGTCTCGCCCTCGCCTGGTCGGCGAGCGCCGTGGTGTTCGCGGCCGCGCTGGGCACGTGGCTCGAGGGCGCCAGCCGTCCATTGGCGTCCGCGGGGCAGGGGCTGGTGAGCGGCGGGGTGCTCCTGCTGACGTTCGCGCTGTTCATGCGGACGGGCGCGATGCTGGCCCTGGTCTCCGCCGGTCCGGCGCCGGATGACGCCGCGGCGGCCCATCAGGTGCGGTTCTGGTCCGATCTGAGCTTCTTCCTGACCGACCCCGGGCTGTTCGCGTGGGGTGTCGGCCAGGTGATGCTCGCCTGGCTGTCGTGGCGTTCCACGCTTCCGCTGTGGGTGCGCCTCGCGGGGCTGGTCGGCGGCGCCGCCGGCGTCCTGACGCTCGCCGTCTACCAGACCGCCGTCCTGGCGCTGCTGCAGCTCGCCGCCTTCGCCGCGTGGACCGTCGGCCTCGGCATCGCGTGGCGGCGACCGCCCATGCCGGCGATGGGCGGGGGCCCCCGCCCGGCCTAGCCGTTCCTGTAGACGTAGCTGTAGCCGTTGAGCGCCGGCGCACCGCCCAGGTGCGCGTACAGGACATTCGAGCCGGCCGGGAAGAACCCTTTCTTCACCAGGTCCATCAGGCCCTGCATCGATTTCCCTTCGTACACCGGGTCGGTGATCATGGCTTCGGTGCGGGCCGCGAAGCGGATCGCGTCGCTGGTCTCGGCGCTGGGAACGCCGTAGGCGGGGTAGGCGTAGTCCTCGAGGATGACGATCTCGTCGTCGCGCACCGGCCGGCCGAGCTCGACGAGCGCCGCCGTGCGGTCGACGATCTGGCGCACCTGCTCCCGCGTCTGGGTCGGCGTGCCCGAGGCGTCGATGCCGATGACGCGGCTCGCCCGGTCGTCGGCCGCGAAGCCCACGATCATGCCCGCCTGCGTCGAGCCCGTGACCACGCACACGACGACGTAGTCGAAGCGCACGCCCAGCGTCGCTTCCTGCGCGCGCACCTCTTCGGCGAAGCCCACGTAGCCGAGGCCGCCGTACTCGTGCACCGAGGCGCCCGCCGGGATGCCGTACGGCCGGCCGCCGGCCGCGCGGACCGACTCGATGGCCTCCTCCCAGCTCTTGCGGATGCCGATGTCGAAGCCATCCGGCAAGATGCGGCTGTCGGCGCCCATCAGTCGCGTGAGCAGGATGTTGCCGACGCGGTCGTAGACGGCGTCCTCGTGCGGAACCCAGCTCTCCTGGACGACGACGCACTTCATGCCGATCTTGGCGGCCGTGGCCGCCACCAGGCGCGTGTGGTTCGACTGCACGCCCCCGATCGACACCAGCGTGTCGGCGCCCTTGGCGATGGCGTCCGGCACGATGTACTCCAGCTTGCGGAGCTTGTTGCCACCCAGGGCGAGGCCCGAGTTGCAGTCGTCGCGCTTCGCCCAGATGCGGACCGCGCCGCCGAGCGCCGCGGTCATCCGCGGCAGGAACTCGATGGGCGTCGGCCCGAACGTCAGCGGATAGCGCTCGAACGTGTCCAGTCGCAGCATCCTCACCCTCCAGATCGCCCGCCTAAGGTAACCCGACGCGCCGCACGGTTTCGACAGCGCCGTCCGGCGGCGCATGACACGCTGGCTGTCCGGGGGACCGGGATGGGACGTCACACATGCGCGATCGCCCTGGCCGTCGTCGGCCTGACGGCGGTCAGCCGGGCACAGACCGTGCCCACCGAGGTGGACCGGGCCGTGCGGGCCAACCTGGCGGAATACTGCGCCGCCTGGCTCGCCGGCGACGCCGCCCGCGTGATGGCCACGCTCACGGGCGACGCCGTGCTCCTGCCGAGCGGCCGGGCGCCCCTCGTGGGCGAGGCGGCGATCCGGGGCTTCTGGTTTCCGCCGGCCGGGCCGCCGACGACGGTCCTGGCCCTGTCGCTCGACGTGGAGCGCGTGGAAGGCAGCGCGGACGTGGCGTATGCCTGGGGACGGGGCTCGCTGACCTTCTCGTATCCCAGGGACGGCCGGGAGACGACGGTGACGGCCGTGTCCACGTTCGTCAACGTGCTGCGCCGCGAGTCGGGCGGCGCCTGGAGGACGGCGCTTCGGATGTGGAACGACCTGCCGCCGCCCAGATAGGGTGGGCGGTCCGGGCCCGCCACCTTGGACACGCCCGGCTCCGGGCGTAGAATCGCGGCACGAGGTCGCTGTGCTCGAGCGCGCTCTCGCCGTCGTCCTCGCCGTCGCCAGCCTGGCGATGGCGACCGGGACCAGGCGCCCACCGCGGCGCAGTCGCGGGAGCCGTACGAGATCCTGGCCACCCGCAACGTGATGGTGGCGGCCCGGGACGGCGTGACCCTGGCCACCGACATCTACCGGCCCGCGCGCGCCGGCCTCGCCGCACACACCCGGCACGTTCCCCGACCATCCTGCAGCGCCCTACAACAAGGACCGCGACGCCGCCCTGGCCGACTACTTCGTGCCGAGGGGCTACGTCGTCGTCCTGCAGGACGTGCGCGGCCGCTATCGATCCGGCGGCCACTGGCGCCCCATCGCCGACGACGTCGCCGACGGCGCGGACACCACCGCCTGGATCGTCACGCAGCCGTGGAGCGACGGCAACGTGGGTGCGGTGGGGACGTCCTACGCCGGCGCCACGCAGCACGTGGCCATCGGCAGCGCGCCGGGGCTGAAGACGTGATGATCCCGGTGGACGCCATGTCCAGCACCGGGCACTACGGCGTTCGCCACAACGGCGCCTTCGAGCTGCGCTTCCTGAACTGGGTCTACACGATGGGGAACGCGGCGGGGACGCCTATCTCCCGGCGGCGGCCGCGCGCGCGGACCCGCCGAGGCCGGCCCGGCGCTGGCCGAGTTCGCCACCCGCGTGCGGGAGTATCTTCGCGCTGCCGCTCGCCCAGGCACGACTCCCCTCAAGTTCGCGCCGGACTACGAACAGTGGCTCGTGGAGGCGATGCGCCACGGCGACTACGGCGACTTCTGGAAGAACGCCGGGTCGAGCGTCGTGGATCACCTGGCGGAGTAAGGACGTGCCGGTGTGCCACATCACCGGCTGGTACGACACCACAGGGCACGCAGGTGGCCAACATGAACTACGTGGAGCTGCGCAAGGCAGAAAAAGGCCTGCAGCGGCTCATCGTCGGCCCGTGGATCCACGGCGGCCAGTCCAGGAACTACGCCGGCGAGGCCGAGTTCACGGCGGACGCGGCCCTGGACTTCGACGCCTGGCGTCAGCAGTGCGGCTCGACCGCTGGCTGAAGGGCGTCCAGAACGGCGTGGACACGGAACCGCCGGTCCGCCTCTACGTGATGGGCGCCGGCGAGTCCGGCGAGGCGCGGCGGACGAAGGACGGCCGGCTGTTCGTCGGCGGGCGCTGGCGGGACGAGCAGGAGTGGCCGCTCGCGCGCACTCAGGCCACGCCGTACTACCTGCACGCGGGCGGCGTGCTGTCGCCCGAGCGGCCGGCCGCGTCGGCGCCCACCCGCTACGTGTTCGATCCACGCCACCCGGTGCCGACGCTCGGCGGCAACATCTCCTCCCAGGGCACGCTGATGTTCCAGGGCGCGGCCGATCAGAAGTGCCGGGCCGACTTCTGGCTGTGCCACGACACGCTGCCGCTCTCGGCCCGGAACGACGTGGTCGTGTTCCAGACGCCGCCGCTCGATCGGGACGTGGAGGTCACGGGCCGGCTCGTCGTGACGCTCTTCGCGGCGTCGAACGCGCCCGACACCGACTTCACGGCGAAGCTCGTGGACGTGTACCCGCCGAGCGCCGACTACCCGAACGGCGTGGACCTGGGCATCGGCGACAGCATCGTCAGGGCGCGCTACAGGAACGGCGCCGGCCCGGCCGCGCCGCCGCTCACTCCCGGTCAGCCGGCCGAGTTCACGATCGAGATGTACCCGACCTCGCTGGTGTTCCGGAAGGGGCATCGCATCCGGCTCGACATCTCCAGCAGCAACTTCCCGCGCTTCGACATCAACCCGAACACGGGCGAGCCCCTGAACGACCACCGGCGGTGGCAGGTGGCGGAGAACGCGGTGTGCCACGACCCGGCCCACCCCTCGCACATCCTGCTGCGATCATCCCGGCCGGCCGGACGGCGTCACCGGCAGCCAGCGGCGCCGGCCCGAGGGATCGGAGCGAACCATGACTTCACGACGCTGTCGGGCGAGGAGGTGGGCGGCCCTCGACGCCGTCGGACGGGATGCCGAGGCGACGTTCGGGGCGCTGGACGCCCGGCAGCTGAACTGGCGGCCCAGCGCTCAGTGGAGCAGCCCAGTGCCTGGAGCACCTGCTGAAGACCAACCGGATGATGCGGGCGGCCGCCGACGCCGCGTTCGCGCCCGGGCGGACGCCCGCCCTGGGACGGATGCCGATCATTGCCCGGCCTGTTCGGCGCCTGCTCGTCACGTCCCAGGCACCGGGCGGCTGCCCGCAAGTTCAAGACGGCGCCGCAGGCCACCGTCGGCCAGCGCGATCGACGGCGACGTGGTCCGCCGTTTGCGCGGACCACCACCGGGTCGCCGCCTGGGTCGCTGGCGCGGACGAGCGGCGGGCCGCCGCCACCCGTCATGACGTCGCCGTTCGCGGGTGCCGTCATCACCGTGCTCGACCGGCTGGCGGCTGATGGTGTCGCACGATCACCGGCACCTGGAACAGGCGCGCAGGGTCATGGCGCTGCCGCCGTTTCCCGTGGCCTGACCGCCGCGCCGCGCGAGAAGAGAGCACCGACCGTGTCGCCACTCCGCACCGTGGCGCCGACGCTCACCAGCGCGCGCACCACCCTCAAACCGCTCGGCGAGGCCGACCTCTGGACGGTACACGCCATGTGGACGAATCCGGACGTGCGCCGGCACCTCTGGGACGACGTCGCCATCACGCCCGAGCGCGCGCGGGAGGTGCTGCAGGCCGGTACGCGGGACTTCCGCGAGCGCCACTACGGGCTGTGGGGGATTCACGAAGGCCCGGCGGACGCGCTGGCGGGGTTCGTCGGCTGCCGCCCCTGGGCCACGGGCGAGCCCGAACTCGTCCCGGCCTGCTGCCCGCGTGGTGGCATCGCGGGATCCACGCCCGCGCCGAGCGGGCCGGACAGTGCTGGCGTGCCTCTTCGAGACGCTGGGCCGCAGGCGCGGTAGCAACCACCGATCCTCCGAATACGGCGTCGATCCGGGTGATGGAACGACTGACATGGCGCTCGAGTGGCGGGGCCGAAGGTACGGGCTCGACACGCTCGTCTACCGCGTGTCGGCGCGGCGCTGGCGCCGCCTGAGCGCCGTGTAGATCTGCCCCGGATGGCCGCCGAATCGTGGCGCAGCCCCAGTCCCAAACGATGTCGCTGCAGATCCGTCCCGCCACCGCCGATGACGCCGACGCCCAGTGGGCGATCTGCGTGTCGTGCTCGCCGCCGGCGGGCCCATGCCTGGCCGTCCGATGCGACGCGCGCACGAGCGCTGGCGCTGCTACACCGCCCGGCGGCTGGACGTTCGTCGCCCTGGCCGACGAACCACCGCGTCGTGAGCACCTACTGCCTCAAGGCCAATTTCCTGGGGCCGGGCGTCGTGGCCAACTGCGGCTACATGGTGGCGCCCGGGCGCGCGGCCTCGGCGTGGGCGACGCCTGGCCGCGCCACTCGCTGGACGAGGCGCGGGGCGCGCGGCTACGCGCAGTGCAGTTCAACGCCGTGGTCAACACCAACACGGGCGCCATCCGGCTGTGGGAGCGCTGCGGCTTCGCGATCGTGGGCACCGTCCCCGCGGCGTTCAGGCACCCGACGCAGGGCGAGGTCGCCGTGCACGTGATGCACCGCCGCCTCTGATCGGCCCGCGGCCGCCCCGTCGGGCGGTCAGGACGTAGTGGCCGGCGTCTGGATGATGAACGGGATCTCCACCTCGAACGGCTCGCCCGTCATCGTGTAGGTGATTTTCACGTAGGCGTCGGTCTCGGGCACGGGCTGGCCGTCGGCCACCCACGACTCGCCGCTGTCGTCGATGGCCAGCGCCAGCACCTCGTCGGGCTTGCCCGGCCGCGTGATGATCATCTTCACGTCCGTGGCCACCGAGGCCGGCAGGTCGGCGCGCACCGCGTCGGTGAACCAGATCCGGTGCTTGCCCTCGCGCGACAGGACCACCTCGAAGTGCACGTCGCCGTTCATGAGCACCATGCCGCCCTTGTGGGGCGAATGGTCCCCGTGCGGCTCGGTGATGCCCTGGTGCTGGGGATCGACGGGCGCCGCCGCGGCCGGCGCGGCCGTCTGGGCCGGCGGCGCCGGCTCGTTGGTGCAGGCCGCCGTGAGGCCGGCCAGGAGGAGGAGGGCTGGAAGTGCACGCATGAGGAACCCGCGGCCGTGCTGGCGCCGCCTCACGCGAGACCCGCCGGGAAGAACACCCGCTGCACGAACCAGTACAGGCCCGCCAGCACGACGCCCCCTGAGCCTACCATCGCCAGGCGCGCCGCAGCCATCGCGCTGTAGCGGCGGAGCGCCGCGAGTGCCAGCGCGGCCGGCACGACCACGACCAGCTGGCCCAGCTCGACGCCCGCGTTGAAGCCGAACAGCGACCAGCCGATGGCCTCGCGCGGCAGGCCGAACTCCTTCAGCACGGATGCGAAGCCGAAGCCGTGCACGAGCCCGAAGAGCGCCGCCATCCACGGCCGCAGATCGCGGCCCGCCGCCGGCGCCGCGCCCACGAGCAGGTTGTCCACGCCCACGAGCACGATGCTGAGCGCGATCAGAGGCTCGACGACGCTGGCCGGGGGGGCGTAGAGGTCGAGGGCGGCGACCGACAGCGTCACGCTGTGGCCGAGCGTGAACGCCGACACGATGAGGCCGAGGCGGCCGGCCGATCCGCCCAGCAGGAGGAGGCCCAGCAGGAACAGGAGATGGTCGGGCCCGATGAGGATGTGCTGCACGCCGGACGGCACGAAGGTGGCCAGCACCGATCCGACGCCCTGCCACGTGCCGGCGTAGTAGTCGAGGGTCGTGTGGCGGGCGTCGAGGATGGCCTGGTGCCGGAGCGCCTCGCCCTCGTAGACGTTGATGAACGTCTGGTGGGCCGGGTCGTACGGGAAGAGCGTCGTCTCGACGCGGATCCGCCCCGGGGCGCCCGTGCCGGCCATCGCCACCGTGAACTGGACGCCCTGGCGGTCGGGGACGGGCACGGCGTCGGCGAGCGTGACCGCGGCCGGCACGCCGTCGAGCCACACGTGCAGCCGCCGCGCGAGGACGGCGGCCAGCTCCGGGCCGTGCCGCCGGGCCACCGTGGGATCGAGCAGGGCATCCGCGTCGGTCAGGTGCAGTTCGTAGGCGGCGTCGAGGTCGTGCACCGTGAGCGTGCCGGTCACGGCCGATCCGTCGAGGCGGAGATCGAGGTAGCTGAACGGCGCCGGATGGGCCGTCGCGACCGCGCTGACGAGGAGCGCCCCAAGGGCCAGGCCGAACCGGCGAAGTCGCGCCACGACGGGCACCAAGTGTACTGTGACGGTCACGCCCCCAGGAGCACCGATGGCCGACGGCTTCGCCCCAACCCCCGATCCGCCCTATTACGCCGTGATCTTCACCTCGCGCCGGCGCGAGGGCGACGACGGCTACGGCGCCATGGCGAGCGCCATGTGGACCCGGGCCCTGCAGCAGCCCGGCTGCCTCGGCGCCGAGTCGGCCCGCGGTCCCGACGGCGTCGGCATCACCGTGGCGTACTTCCGCGACGAGGCCGCCATCGCCGCCTGGAAGGCCGATGCCGAGCACCTCGAGGCGCAGCGCCTGGGCAAGGAACGCTGGTACTCCCATTACGAACTGCGGGTCGCGCGGGTCGAGCGGGCCTATGCGGGACCCGAGGGGCGATAAGATGACGCCGCGGCGTCTCGCGGCGTCCGCGCGTCCAGGTGCCCTCGCTGTCTGAATCCGTCCCGGCGCTCGGGGCCGCCCTCGCCGTCGTCGCCGTCGTGACGGCGATCCGTCCCCGGGGGGTGCTCCTGGCGCTCCTGGCCGGGTTGCCGTTCTTCACCCACCACGCCGCCACGCCGGCGGCGCTCTGGCTGACGGGCCTGGTGGGCGCGTTCGAAGTGGGCTACGTCCTTCGGGTGCGCCCGTCGATGGCCTCGGTCCGGTCCGCGCTGTCGGACGATCCGGTGATGCTCGCGGCGGCGCTCTTCGCGGGCGCCGCCCTCGCCAGCCTCACCTCGCTGCCGCTCGTCGCCCTCTGGCGCGAACACGCGGCGGCCCTGGGCCTGGAGCCCGTGTCGGCCTGGCCCGCCTATCTCGTCTCGCTCCTCACGCTGCCCGAAGTGCGGCCGGAGTTCGCCGTCACCTCGGCGCTCCTCACGGTGCAGGCCCTGGTTCTGGCGCTCATCGTCAGGCGCGAGGCGCGCGCGTCCGCCGGCACGGCGCTCGCGGCCGCGGCGGCCGTCGTCCTCGGCACCACCGGGTTCGTCGTCCTGGGCCTGGCCGAATCGGCCGGCGTCGTGGACCTGACGCCGCTGCGCGGCGAGGTGTCGGTGGCCTATCGCGCCGGCACGCTGCAGTCCTCGGCCGGGAATCCCGGGTGGTTCTCCCAGCTCGTCGTGTACGCGCTGCCGTACGGGCTGGCGTTCGTGGCGCTCGACGCCCCGGCGTGGCGCCGCATCGGCGCCGTGGCCGCGACGTCGGGCATCGGCGCCCTCGCCCTGGCCGCGGCCTTCCAGCGCGGCGGCTGGGTGGTGGGCGTCGTGGATCTCGCCGTCATCGCCGCCGGAAGCGTGTGGTGGCTGCGCCGCCACGACGGCGCGTGGATGGCCGCGCATCGCCGTCGGCTGCTGGCGGTCTCGGCGGGCGTCGGGCTGGCCGTCCCTGTGGGGGTGTGGCTCTGGACGGCCGCCGCCGCGCCCGAGGCGCCGCGTCCGGATGCCCGGGCGTTCGCCGAACGCCTGGCGTCCATTCCGACGGCGAACCGCCTCGTCTACGCGCGCGTGGGCCTGAGGATGGCGGCACTGGATCCCGTGCTCGGCGGCGGCCACGAGTCGTTCGCCCTGCGCTACCTGATGTACGTCCAGAGTCCCGGCGGGCCGCTCGAGACCTCGCCCCTGCGCGTGCCCGACGCCGCCAGCGCCCACAGCGTCTACATGCAGACGCTGACCGGCACCGGCGTGGTCGGCCTGGCGGCGCTGCTGGCGATGTTCGTGGCGGCGGGTGCCGCGGTCGCCGCCGGCCTCAGGGAACGCGAGGGCGACAAGCGGCGGCAGGCGGTGCTCCTGGCCGCGGGCGGCTCGCTCCTGGGCCTGGCCTGCTACGGGCTGGTCCAGGAGGTGTTCTACATCCACGTGCTGCGGCTGCTGTGCTTCGTCGCCCTCGGCCTCGTCGCCGGGACGTCGGTCCGCGGCCCGCGACTCCCGCCCCGCGCGGCGCCGGCCGCGTGGTCGGCGCTGGCCGTCCTGCTGGCCGTGCACCTCGTCTACGAATACCGATGGCCGGGGCCGGCGCGGCTCTTCACCCGTGCGATCCCGACGGGCCTCGCCGGCGAAGAGCGCGGTGTGTCGGGCGAGGTCTTCCAGTGGGCGACCATCGTCGCCACCTGGCCGCTGCCCGACGGCGCCGAGACCTACGCGCTCCAGGTGCGGTCGCTGGCGCCGTTCGCGCAGACGGTCGAGCTGACGCCCTGCGGCGGGCCGGTGGCGACCGTCACCCTGACGGACCATGCGTGGCACCGGGTCGAGGGGGCGCTGGAGGGCTGTGGTCCGGCGGATCGGCTGTACGTGCGGACGTCGCCGGGCTGGCGGCCGGGCGGCACCGGCAACCTGCTGGGCGTGATGGTGTCCGACGTGCGGTTCCGCTAGGCGCGCATCCGGGCGGCGGAGCGGGCGGCGCGCGCACTACAATCCCGCCATGCTGCGACGCACCCTCGCCCTCCTGTCGATCTTCCTGCCGTCGCTCGCCGCGGCCCAGGCGCCCGACCCGGCCCTCGTGGCCAAGGCGCGCGCGATCCACGACCGCGTGATCGCGCTCGACACCCACAACGACATCGACCCGCGCAACTTCACCAAGTCGCGCAACTACACCCAGCGCCTCGACACGCAGGTGAACCTGCCGAAGATGATGGAGGGCGGCCTCGACGCGTCGTTCTTCATCGTCTACGTCGGGCAGGGCCCGCTCACCGAGGAGGGCTACGCCAAGGCGTACCAGCAGGCGGTGGAGAAGTTCGACGCCGTCCACCGGCTCACGAAGGAGATCGCGCCCGACAAGATCGGGCTGGCCCTCACGGCCGACGACGTCCGCCGCATCGCCGCGTCGGGCAGGAAGGTGGCCCTCATCGGTGTCGAGAACGCGTATCCCGTCGGCACCGACCTCGGGCGCATCAAGGAGTTCTACGACCGCGGCGCCCGCTACATGTCGCTGGCCCACAACGGCCACAGCCAGTTCGCCGACTCCAATACCGGCGAGCGCGACGGGAAGTGGCTGCACGAGGGCCTCAGCCCGCTCGGCCGGCAGGCCATCGCCGAGATGAACCGGTGGGGGATCATGGTGGACGTCTCCCACCCGTCGAAGCAGGCCAACCTCCAGGCCATCGCCCTGTCGAAGGCGCCCGTCATCGCGTCCCACTCGGCGGCGCGGGCGCTGGCCAACCACAGCCGCAACCTGGACGACGAGCAGCTCGAGGCGCTCAAGAAGAACGGCGGCGTCGTGCAGACGGTGGCGTTCGACAGCTACGTGAAGATCAAGCCGGCGGACTCACCCGAGCGGGCCGCGGCCATCGCGGCGCTCAGGGCCGAGCGCGGCGGCCGGGGCGGGCCGGGACAGTCGGACGCGGACCGGGCGGCGTTCCGCGCCCGGATGGCCGAGATCGACAAGACGTTTCCCCCGCCCCCGATGGCCACGGTGGCCGACTTCGTGGACCACATCGACTACCTCGTCAAGAAGATCGGCGTGGACCACGTGGGCATCTCGTCGGACTTCGACGGCGGCGGCGGCGTGGCCGGGTGGAACGGCGCCGACGAGACGTTCAACGTGACGCTCGAGCTCGTCAGGCGCGGATATTCCGAGGAACAGATCGGCAAGATCTGGAGCGGCAACCTCCTGCGCGTCATGGACGACGTGCAGCGAATCGCGAAGGAGATCCAGGCGGGACGGCGTTGAGCGGGTCCGCCTACCTGGTAGCGGACAGCGCCGCGATGAGCCGTTCCACCGCCTCGGTGTAGCGGGCATCGATGTCGGCGATCCTGCTCTGGTAGTCGTCCCGGGAGAGCTTCTGCTTCTTCCAGTCGCCGTCGAAGCGGGTCTCGCGCTCGCCCTCCTCGTACGCGATGTCGAAGGCGGCGCCCGATGACGGGCGCGCGGCCAGGCCGTCGGCCTGCATGTCCATCACGAACAGCTTGCCCTCGCGGATCGTGCTGCCGTTGTGGTCGGCGTAGGCGCCCTGGTAGTCCTTGGCCGCGATCTTCGCGTCGATGGCGGCCGGCGCCTGGTGGCGTCCGCGGACGACCAGAAGCTGGACGTCCGGGAAGAGCATCGCCGACACGTACGTGTCCGCGCCGTCGTCGATCTTGGCCGCGAAGCTCTGCAGGCCCGCGTCGCCCATCGCCTTGACCAGCCGCTCGACGGCGGGCGCCGAGTGGAGATCCTGGCCGGCAGCCAGGGTGGGGGCGAGCGCCAGGCCGCACGCGCCGAGCAACACCGCGAGTCGAGTCGTCATGTGGCACCTCCTCCACGGCTCCACCAGAGCCGTCCTGACCGCCGCAGGGTCGAGCGTCCGGCGCCGGGACCCGCCGCGCGGGCTCAGCGGCCGGTGAGCGCCGGGGCCTCGGCCTCGGCGCGGACGTGGTGCACGGTGCGGATCGGGAAGGGAATCACGATGCCTTCCGCGCGGAACCGCGCGTGCACGCGCTTGACGAACTCGTGCTTCACCAGGAAGCGGGCCACGACGTCCTCGCCGCGCAGGATGACGGTGAAGTTCACGCTGGAGTCGGCGAACGTGTGGTACCGGATGAAGGGCTCGAACGAGGGCACGCCCCCGGGCACGTCGCGCATCACCTCGGCGCCCACCTCCATCACGACGCGCTCGACCACGGCGAGGTCGCTCGCGTAGTCCACGCCCATCTCGACCAGCACGGCGAGATCCCGCGACGGCAGGCTGTAGTTCACGACCAGCGCCTGCGCCAGCTTGGCGTTGGGCACCACGACGAGGTTGTTGGCGAGCATCTTGAGGCGCGTCGAGCGCCAGGAGAAGTCGGTGACGTAGCCCTCCTGGCCGGTGTCGAGCGAGATGTAGTCGCCCACGCGCACCTGGCCGGCGATCGACATGAAGAACCCCGCGAAGAAGTTCGAGAGCGGCTCCTGGAGCGCGAGGGCCACGGCGAGCCCGCCCACGCCGAGGGCCGTCAGCATCGGCGTGATCGAGATGCCCAGGCCGTTCAAGACGACCAGCCCGCCCGTGACCACCACCATCGCCCACGCGATGTTCCGCGTGAGGCTGGTCACGGGCATCACAGGCGCCAGGGTCTCGGCGTACTGATCCACCGAATGACTGGCCACGGCGGCGGCGGCCAGCGTGAGCGAGGCCGCGCCGGCCACGAACAGCGCCTGCGTGAGGAACGCCCGCCACTCGGGCGTGAGCGGCCAGTAGCCGGTGGACACCCACAACCCGACGAGGACCACCCACCATGGCAGCCGCGGCCGCACCGCCTGGCGTACGGCCTCCAGCCACGGGTAGGCGGCGTGGCCGCGCCAGCGCGAGGTCCGGGCCGAGAGGAGCGCCACGGTGCCGCGGCCGATCAGCCACGCGGCCGCCAGGGTGATGGCGGTCCAGGCGGCCGGCCACATGTACGGCGCGAGCGCCGCCGGATCAGGACGCACGACCGCCTCCCTTGGTCCGCGAGGGACGGGTGGCAGGATGCGAGGGCCCGCCGATCGACGGCGGGGGCGGGCGGACGGCGGGGCGGAGGCGTGTCGGCATCGGGCGGCGCACGGCGTCCGTGTCGGCCGGAGGCCGTAACGGCGGCCCGGCCTACGCCGTTGCGGTCACGCGGCGCGCGTGGAGGACAACGGCGGCGACGCCATTAGTTTGAACACAAACTATAATCCACGCCCTCCGCCCCGGCAAGCCGGTTTGGCCGCCGCCGGCCTCACGGCCGAGCCGGCGAGCGCGGAATCGGCGGCCGATCCGATGCCCGGACGCCGTCGTGCGGGACCACCTCGTCCGTGCGGCGGGCTCGGATGTACCATGTCCGGGCCATGACGCGTGCCCAGGCGGGACCCGAGAAGACCTTGCGGTTGAGGCGGATGCAGGTGGAGGACTTCGACGACATCGTCGCCCTCCAGGCCAAGTGCTTTCCCGGGATGGGCCCGTGGCTCCGCCCGCAGATCGAAAGCCAACTGGCCATCTTCCCGGAGGGGCAGCTCGTCATCGACCTCGACGGTCGGATCGTCGGCTCGTCGAGCAGCCTCATCGTGGACTCGTCGGCGTACTCGGAGTGGCACGACTGGAAGGCCATCACCGACAGCGGCTACATCCGGAACCACGACCCGCACGGCGACATGCTGTACGGCATCGAGATCATGGTGGATCCGGACTTCAGGGGCATGAAGCTGTCCCGCCGGCTCTACGACGCGCGCCGCCAGCTCGCGCGCGACTACAACCTGCGCGGCATCATCATCGGCGGGCGCCTGCCCGGCTATGGCCGCTACGCCGACGAGATGTCGGCGAGCGAGTACGTCCAGAAGGTGATCGACAAGACGCTGGTGGACACGGTCCTCACGCCCCAGCTGTCGAACGGGTTCGTCCTGAAGGGCATCATCCCGAACTACTTCCCGAGCGACACCGAGTCGCGCGGCTACGCCACGTACCTGGAGTGGACCAACCTCGACTACGCGTCGGCCGACATGCGCCAGCAGTTGCGCCGATCGAGTCCGGTCCGCCTGTCCGCGGTGCAGTACCAGATGCGGCGCATCGCGACCTTCGACGAGTTCGCCAAGCAGTGCGAGTTCTTCGTGGACGTCGCCTCGGACTACACGGCCGACTTCCTGCTCTTCCCGGAGCTCTTCACCACCCAGCTGCTGTCGATGATCCAGGCGGAGCGCCCCGGCCGGTCGGCGCGCATGCTGGCCGAGTTCACGCCCCAGTACCTCGATCTCTTCCGCGGGCTCGCCGTGAAGTACCACCTGAACATCGTCGCCGGGAGCCAGTTCGAGCTGGACGACAACCGGCTCTACAACACGGCGTTCCTCTTCCGCCGCGACGGGTCGAGCGAGCGGCAGCAGAAGCTGCACATCACGCCGCACGAACGGCGGTGGTGGGGCGTGCAGGGCGGCCGCGCGCTGGAGGTGTTCGAGACGGACCGGGGCCGCATCGCCGTGCTCGTCGGCTACGACGTGCAGTTCCCGGAGCTGGCCCGGATCGCCTACGGCAAGGGCGCCCGGATGCTCTTCGTGCCCTTCAACGCCGACGAGCGCAACGACTACCTCCGCATGCGCTACTGCGCGCAGGCGCGCTGCGTCGAGAACCCGGTGTTCCTGGTGCTCTCGGGCTGCGTCGGCAACCTGCCCGACGTGGAGCACGCCGACATCCACTACGCGCAGTCGGCGATCCTCGCCCCGTCGGACTTCTACTTCAGCCGCGACGGCGTCGCGTCGGAGTGCCAGCCCAACATCGAGACGGTCGTCTTCGCCGACGTGGACCTCGAGATGCTCCGCCGGCAGCGGCGCAAGGGCACGGTCATGAACTGGGAGGACCGCAGGAACGACCTCTACACCGTCCAGTACGAGGCGGAGGAGGGCTCGAGCGCGGTGTGAGGGGCGGCGCGCCGCGCGCCGTGGCTAGAACCGGTTCAGGAGCGCCCGCAGCCCGTCGGCCTTCGGCGCGACCTGCAGCTTGTAGAGCCGCGCCGCGTTCTCGAAGAGCAGCATGTCCTTGTCGCCCGAGGGCAGCGGCAGTTCGTCCATGAACTGCAGGTACGACTCCATCGACGAGATGGGCCAGTCGGTGCCGTAGAGCACCTTCGCGGGGTTGATGCCCCACGACACCATCTCCTTGAACTGCTGGCGCATGTAGGCCTCGAAGCGGTCGGTGAAGTTGCCCAGGACCAGGCCCGAGATGTCCGTGTAGACGTTCTCGTTCTTGTAGATCACCTCCATGCAGTCCCGGAACCAGGGGTTGCCGAGGTGGCAGATGAGGAACTTCACGCGCGGGAAGTCCACGGCGACGTCGTCGACGTGCAGCGGGTGCGAGTACTTGACCTTCGCGCGCGGGGCATAGGTGTCGCCGGAGTGGATCATCACCGGCACGTCGTAGGCCTCGGCCAGCTCGTAGGCGGGCGCGAACTTCCGATCGGCGGGGTAGAACGACTGATAGCCCGGGTAGATCTTGAGGGCCTTGATGGTCTTGGCCTCGAGCAGCGCCTTCAGCTCCTCGACGTCGGCCGCGGAGAAGGTGTCCCAGCTCAGGCCGGCCACGACGTGCACGTTCGGCAGGTGCGCGGTGGCCTCGATGACGGCCTGCGTGGACGGCCGGCCAGGCGTGACCTTGTACGACGTGAGCACCAGCGCCACGTCCACCCGGTTCCGGCGCATGGCCGTCGTCAGGCGCTCGACGCACACCGGCAGGGCCGGGGCGGACTCGTCCTCGTAGCGGTTCACGTGCGTGTGGCAGTCGATGATCATCGGCGCGTCACTTCCGGGTGTAGCGGGCGATCAGGTCGGCCGCCCAGTCGCGGCCCCCGAGACCGAACGCGAGGGCCCCCGCCAGGCAGACCGCCGCGAAGGCGATCTGGAAGCCCGAAATCAGGACCTCGCTCCGGATCGCGAGCTGCTCGGCGGCCATGAAGAGCACGAACGCGAGGAGGGCGTAGCGGGTGAGCACGCCGACCGGTCCCGCCGCCGGCGTGCCGATATTGCTGAGATAGCTGTAGACCAGCGCGCCGCCGATCCGGGCCAGGAGCGATCCGAACACCAGGATGCCGACGGCGATCACCAGGTTCGGGATGAAGTTGGCGAGGCGCTCGATGAGGACGTCGGCGGCCCGGAGGCCCAGGGCGTCGAGCAGCACCAGGAAGACGCCCAGCAGTACCAGCCAGTAGACGCCGTTCGAGATGAGCGTGACCGTGGTCACGTCCACGTCGCCGCGGACCAGGAAGTCCTCGAAGCCCGATCGCTCGGCCAGTTCGTCCACCTTCAGCCGGCGGAGCACCCGCATGGACAGGCGCCTGAGGAAGCGGGCCAGCAGCCAGCCGATCACCAGCAGGCCGGCGGCCAGCAGCAGGTCCGGGACGAGCGCGAGCAGTTCGGCCCCGGAGTTCCGCAGGGACGTCAGGAGCGTGCTCGACTGGAACATCGTGGCGGAGACCCCCGCGCGGCATGGTACCGCCCGTGGTCCGCCCGTGCAACGGCCGGCTCGCGCCTGCCGCGTGGCGCCGCTATGATGGCCTCAGGACGGCGACCATGAGCGAGCCACACACTCCCGCTCCTCCCACTCCGCCGGGTTCACCCGCGGGCGCGCCGCCGCGCGTGCCGAAGCCCTGGCGCGCGGAGGGCCTGCCCCCGGAGCCGCCGCCCACGAAGCCGAACCGGCCCCGGTGGTCGCTCGTGGCCCTGGCCGCCCTGGGCTACGCCGTCGTCTTCGCGATCCTGACGTTCCAGGACCGCCTCTACGCGCCGGAGCTCGTGCCGTACACCGCCTTCAAGGAGCAGGTGCGCGCGAACAACGTCTCGGAGGTGTTCGCGCGGGGCGACTCCATCCAGGGCGTCCTGAAGAAGGCCGCGCCGGTGCCCGACGACGGCGGCAAGACCTACGAGCGCTTCACCACCGAGCGGCCCACCTTCGCCAACGACGACCTGCTCGGCGAGCTGACGACGGGCGGGGCCGCCGTCCGCGCCACGCCGCTCGTGCAGGAGCGCGGCATCCTCGCCAACCTGATCATCTCGGTCGCGCCGTTCCTGCTGCTCATCGGCTTCTACCTGTGGATGTTCAAGCGGCAGGCCAGCATGATGGGCGGCGGCCTGCTGGGCGGGGCGCCGCGCAAGCCGGTCGACCGGCAGACGATCCGCGTCACGTTCGACGACGTCGCCGGCATCGACGAGGTGGAGGACGAGATCAACGAGATCGTGGACTTCCTGAAGGACCCGGCGAAGTACCGCCGGCTGGGCGCCCGGCCGCCGAAGGGCGTGCTGCTGGCCGGCGCGCCGGGGACCGGGAAGACGCTGCTGGCGCGGGCCACCGCCGGCGAGGCCAACGTGCCGTTCTTCAGCGCCAGCGCCTCCGAGTTCATCGAGATGATCGTGGGCGTCGGCGCCAGCCGGGTGCGCGAGCTGTTCACCGAGGCGCGCAAGGTGGCCCCGGCCATCATCTTCATCGACGAAATCGACACGATCGGGCGGGCGCGCGGTGGGGCCCGGTCGTTCGGCGGCCACGACGAACGCGAGCAGACGCTGAACCAGATCCTCACCGAGATGGACGGGTTCTCCGGCCACGAGGGCATCGTCGTGCTGGCGGCCACCAACCGCGCCGACGTGCTCGACCCGGCGCTGCTGCGGCCGGGGCGCTTCGACCGCCAGATCATCGTCCACGCGCCGGATCAGAAGGGCCGGCTGGCCATCCTCAAGGTGCACACGCGCGGCGTGCCGCTCGGGCCGGACGTGGACCTGGAGCGGCTCGCGGCGTCCACGCCCGGCATGACGGGCGCGGACCTGGCCAACCTGGTGAACGAGGCCGCGCTCCTGGCGGCCCGGCGCGGCCAGGAGGCGGTGGCCCACCGCGACCTGACCGACGCGCTCGAGAAGGTGCAGCTCGGGACCGCACGCAGCGTGGTGATCCCCGCGGCGGAGCGCCGGCGCACCGCGTATCACGAGGCCGGCCATGCCCTCCTGGGCATGCTCCAGCCCGGCGCCGATCCCGTGCGCAAGGTGTCCATCGTGCCCCGCGGCCGCGCCCTGGGCGTGACGCTGTCCACGCCGGACACGGACCGCTACGGCTACGACGCCAACTACCTGCGCGGCCGCATCGTCGGCGCGCTGGGCGGGATGGCGGCCGAGCAGGAGGTGTTCGGCGTCATCACGAGCGGCGCCGAGTCCGACCTCGAGCAGGTGACGCGCATCGCCCGGTCGATGGTCGGACGATGGGGCATGTCGGAGCGCGTCGGGCCGCTGTCGGTCCTGCCGATCGAGGGCGACCCGCGCATGCTGGGCGTGTCGGACACGCTGCTGAACGCGGTGGACGACGAGGTGCGGCGCATCACCGAGGAGTGCTACGCCGAGGCGCGCCGGCTGCTGCGGGAGCATCGCACGCAGCTGGACGCGATCGTCACCGAGCTGCTTGCCCACGAGAGCCTGGACGAGGCCGAGATCTACGCCGCGGCGGGCATCACCCACCCGGAGCCGGCGCACGCCTAGGCGGACGCCGGCCGGGCCGCGGCCCGGCCGGGCACGCCTCGGTCAGCCCTGGAGGCGGCGCACCAGCTCGTCGAGCCGGTCGTAGCTGATGCCGGCGCCGCGCGCCATGCCCGTGCCCGCCACCATGTCGCGCACGGCCTGGGACTCGTAGCGGACCGTGGCTGTCAGGCGCGTCCGCGCGCCCTCCGCCGCGAGTTCCGCCGTGACGGTGGAGGGGCTGTCGGGGACGTCCGCGAAGACCTCGGTGAAGACCACCCGGTGCGGCGGGTCGAGCTCGAGGTACTCGCCGTAGAACGTGGCCTCGCCCTTGGGATGGCGGTTGACGAACGTCCAGCGCCCGCCCACCCGGAGGTCGATCTCGCAGACCGGCACCGAGTAGCCGTCGCCGAGGCGTCCCCACCACTCGCGCACGTGCTCGGGTCGCGTCATGGCCTCGAAGACGAGCGCCGGCGGCGCGTCGAAGAGGCGGGTCATCCGGATCTCGACCGGTGACGGCATGGTGACTTCGAAGGTGGCGCTATTGACGTCGGGACGTACGAGCATGTCGGGTCTCCTTGGCCTGCATGCGCTGCAGGTGGGCGTCGAGGCGATCCATCCGTCCGCGCCAGCGCTGGATGGAGTGCGCGGCCCAGTCCACGGCGTCCTGGAGCCGCTCGGGCTCCAGGCGGCAATGGCGGAACTGCGCCTCCGCCCGTCGGGCCACCAGCCCGGCCCGCTCGAGCACCCGGAGGTGCTTCGAGATGGCCGGCAGGCTCATGTCGAAGGGCTCGGCCAGCTCCGTCACGGAGCATTCCCCGGACGCCAGGCGGGCCAGGATGGCGCGTCTGGTGGGGTCGGCGAGGGCGGCGAACGTGCGGCTCAGGGCGTCGGTGGGCATCGTGGGTTGAATGAACCAGACGGTTAATTAGCTAAATGGTTAAATACAACGCCTGCGCCGACCGTGTCAACTCGCGGGGTCGGCCGGCGGCGCGATCGCGCTAGCGCTGGATCGGGGAGTACGTGACGCCGTCCGGGCTCGCCTGCACGCCGACGCGGGCCAGCGTCTGGCCCGTGACCAGATCCAGGACCAGCATCGAGTCGTCGTTCCTGACCGTCACGAAGGCATGCCGGTTGTCCGGATGGGGAAAGACGCCGGCCGTCTCTGGCTTCTCGACCTTCGTCAGGCCGAGCGGGATCGATTTGGCGATGGTCTGGGTGGCCACGTCGCCGACGACGAGCGAGGAGGCCTGGGCGTGGGGCACCAGGGCGGACGTGCCGTCTGGCGTGAACTGCACGCGGTACGGGAAGCCGGCCGACGGCAGGTGCTTCACCACCTGCAACGACCGCGTGTCGATGATCGAGATGGTGTCGGCCGCGCGGTTGCCCGCCCACACCCAGCGGCCGTCGGGCGTCACGCCGACGCCCTCGCATTCCTTGCCCGTCCGGATGTCGGCGATCTTCTCGCCCGTCCGGAAGTCGAACGCGCTCACGCTGCCATCGCGCATGTTCGAGCAGTAGAGGCGGGTCCGGTCCGTGGAGAGGGCCAGCATGTGCGACACCGCGGCCTCGGTGCGGAACACGCGCTCGATGGCGCCGGTCTCGACGTTCACGACCAGCAGTGCCTGGTTCGCCTCGGACGTGACCACGACCCTCGACGGATCCACCCAGCGGACGTCGTGCGGCGCCCGGTAGTCGCCCAGGTCGATCGTCTTCAGCGTGTCGCCGCTCGGCAGCGCCAGGAGGCTCAGCGCCTTCTGCGGCCCCGCGCCCTGCTTGTTGTAGTTGGTCACGATCACGCGGCGGCCGTCCGGCGACGCGGCGGCCTCGTGCGGGCCGCCCACGACGGGGACGTGCCGGTAGGCCTCCATCGTCTTCAGGTCGACGAGCGTGACCGTATCCGCCTGCTGGTTCACGACCACCACGGTGCCGGTCAGTCCCGGCCGGGTGGACGGCGCCTGCGACGCGGGCAGGCCGAGCACGGACAGGACGAGGAGCGCGGCGGCGGGCTTGGGCATGCCGCCGACGCTAGCCTGCCGACGGGCGGGCGGACAAGGCCGAAGTGACGAACGGCTGGACGGACGGCGGCCGCCGGAACCGCACTCCGGCGTGCCGGGACCGCCCGTCGCGGCCAGCCTAGTTCTGGAGCATGGCGATGACCGCGATCGCGACGATGAGGGCGAGCACGGCGAAGAGGATCTTCACCCAGCTGTAGGGCTGCTCGCCGGCGATGACGCCGGTGACGCCGTTGACCACCACCTGGTAGCTCTTCCTGCCGTAGTCGTAGGAGAGGAGCCACACGGGCAGGAGCGTGTGCTTGAAGGTCTGTCCGCTGTAGGTGGCGGCCACCTCAAGGTTGCGGTAGGTGTCGCCCGGAATCTGCTGCGCGCACCGGGCCCGGACCTTCGCGTCCATCTCCGCGCGCGAGCGCTCGGCGGCGGCGACCAGGTCGATCTGGTACTGCTCGACGACCCAGCCGGACACGTAGCCCCGGTCGTACGGCTTCAGGTCCCGCGTGGGGAACGGCTCGATGGCTTTCAGCAGGCGGGCATGGAGGCCCTGCGTGGCCGCGACCAGCTCGTCGTCGAAGGCCGTGGTGAGGTCGCCGGCGGCGGGCTCCCAGCGCACCCGCCGCTCGCGGACCTGCTCGCGACGGCCGTTGCGCCACACCGCGTGTGTCTCGTAGTAGTAGTGGCCGGCTTCCGCCCGCCACCGCGCGTACACCTGCGCGTCGAACGTCCAGTAGGGCAGGTAGACGCCGCCCACACGATCGGTGAGGGCGGCGCGCTTCAACCGGTTCGGCGCGAACCACCGGCTCGCGTACCAGCGCCGGATCGACTCGCGCACCTGGGCCTCGCTGATCGTGAACGGCAGCAGGCTCTCGGGATAGATGACGTTGCGCGTGCTGGTGTACGGGACCACCGACGGCGACCCGCAGAACTCGCAGCGCTGGGCGACGCGGTCGGGCTCGAAGAGCGAGATCGCGCGGCAGCTCTGGCACTGCACCGGGACCCGGTCGCGTTCCCACCCGCGCTGCGCTGCCGGGATGGCGCGAAGCGCCTGGGCGAGGTCGTGCTCCCTGACGAGCGATCCGTCGCTGGCCAGTTCCGCCGGCGACACGGTGCCGCAGTACGGGCACACCAGCGCCTGGCGCGCCGGATCCCACCGGGCTTCGGCGCCGCACGCCGGGCACTCGTGCGCGACGAGCGCGGCGACGTCGTCCGGGTTCGCCGGCGCGGACGGCAGCGGCGGCGGCGGCGGCAGTGGCGGCGGCTCGGTGGCCACTGCTGGCGTCAGTGGGCGAGGAACTCGTCGAGGGCCGCGCGCGTGACGCGCCAGGCCGTCCCGATCTTCTTGCCTTTCAGGTCGCCGCTCTCCAGCGTCGCGACGACGTCGGCCTCGGTGACGCCCAGCACCGTGGCGACGTCGGCGGGCGTGAGGATGTCCGGACGGCCGGCACCCGGCGCGGCCGCCGACGGCTGGCCGCCGAGGATGCCGCCCGGCTGGTTCATCATCTGCTGCGCCATGGCGAAGCCCATGGCGACTTCGGCGGCGGACCCGGCCACGCCGCCGCCTCCGCCCGCCTGGCCCATGCCCTGGGCCATCTGGTACTTCACGTAGTCGTTCAGGTTGCCGATGGCGCCCATGCTGGAGCGCTTGTCGATGGCGGCCTCGACTTCGGGCGGCACCGAGCAGTTCTCGAGGATGAAGCTCGGGATCGTGATGCCGTACTTGAGCTCGAGCGCGGGGTTGATGAGGGGCAGGAGCGCCTCGCCGACCTCCTGGTAGCGGGTGGCGATGTCGAGCGCCGGGACCTTGGCGGACGCGATGGCGTCGCTGAACACGCTGACGATGCGCGAGCGCATCGTGTCGGCGAACTCGTCGAGCCGGAAGTTGTGGTCCGACCCGGCGACCTCCTTCAAGAACGTCCGCACGTCGACGACCTTGAAGTCGTACGTGCCGAACGCGCGCAGGCGGACGATGCCGAAGTCGGGGTCGCGCATCATGATGGGGTTCGACGTGCCCCACTTGTTGCCCGTGAAGAGGCGCGTGTTGACGAAGTAGACGTCGGCCTTGAAGGGCGACTCGAAGCCGTACTTCCAGCTCTTGAGCTGCGTGAGGACGGGGATGTTGTCGGTGGTGAGCGCGTGCTTGCCGGGCCCGAACGTGTCGCCGAACTCACCGAGGTACACGAACTGCACCGTCTGCGATTCGCGGACGATGAGCTGCGCGCCGTTCTTGATTTCCTTGTCGTCGTCGGGGAAGCGCCAGCTGATCGTGTCGCGCGAGTCGTCGGTCCATTCGATGATCTCGACGAACTGTGTCTTGATGTAGTCCATCAGGCCCATGGCGTGTCGTCCCCTCCCGTGTCGAGGAGACGATTCTAGCCCGGGCGCCGTTCGGCCAGGGAACCACCGCGGGCGGCCGTTCGATCCGCGGCACCCGCCGTTGGCGGGGAGTGCGCCCGCCGGCCGCGCCCTGGCGGGCCGATCAGTGGCCGCCGCTCAGCCGCTTGAGCGCCGCCTTCGCCGCCGCGTTGCCCCGCGCGGCCGCGTCGGCGTACCACCGGCGGGCCGAGTCGAGGTCGACGGCCACGCCCCGTCCGGTCTCGTAGGCCTCGCCCAGCCGCAGCTGCGGCACCGCGTCGCCCTTGGACGCGGCCTTCAGCCACCACGTGACGGCGGCGGCGGGGTCCGCGGCCACGCCGCGGCCCGCGAGGTAGGCGTTGCCGATGTTGTGCTCGGCCAGCGTGTGTCCGCCGGCCGCGGCCTTCTGGAGCCACCGGAGCGCGGTCGCGGGGTCCTCCGCCACGCCCAGGCCCTCGTCGTACGCGGTGCCCATCAGGAAGGCGGCTTCGATGCTGCCGGCGTCGGCCTGGCGCCTGACCGAGCTCAGCAGCTGCCGCGCGATGATGCGCGCCCGTTCCGGATCGCGGGAGTAGCCGAGGCGGCCGCGCGAGTAGGCCCGCGCCACCCACATGCGGGCCAGGACGTCGCCGTCCCTGGCGGCGGCGTCGATCAGGCCGCGCGCGCGTGCGTCGTCGATGCGTCCGGCCGTGCCGGTGTACCAGCCGATGGCCTCGGTCAGGCGGGTGTCCGCGGCCGGCTGGGCCGACGCCGGCAGGCTCCACAGGAGGCCGGCGAGGCAGGCGATCCACGCACGGCGTCGCCAGGGCGTGCAGGCCAATCCGCTCGAGGCGAGGAAGACCGCCCGAGCCTGCATCCGCGAGGGGGCCATGACGTCCCATTATGGCCGGGGTGTGCCGAAAAGATGCAGTCCGGCTGGTCCAGCACCGATACTGAGGCTGATGTACTCCGCAGACGACCAGCCCCGGGGCCCGGCGTCTGAGGCCATGGACGCGCGCGTCGCCGCCGCCCGCGTGAAGATGCTCCTGGACGTCACCCCGCCCAGCCTCGGCGCGGCCACGGCGGCCCAGATCGCCACCGTCGCCGTCCTGTACGGCACCGTGTCGTCCGCGTCCCTCGGGGTCTGGCTCGCCGCGTCGATCGCGGCCAGCCTGGGCCGCCTGGCGGTCGCCCGCGCGTACGGCGGAGCCGCGGTCCTGGACCCGCCGGCCGTCGAGGCGGCGGCCCGCCGCTACGTCGTGGCGTCGGCGCTGGGCGGGCTCGTCTGGGGCCTGGGCATGGCGGCGCTCCATCCGGACGGCGTGCCCGAGCGGGACGCCGCGATCGTCATGGTGCTGGCCGGCGTGTCGGCCGGCGGCCTGGCCACGCTCGCCCCGCTCATCGCCGCCTACGCCGCCTTCACGATTCCCCTGGTCGTCCCCTACGCCGTCTTCACCCTGTGGCTCGGCGGTCCCGCGAACATCTTCACGGCGCTGGCCATGATCGTCTACCTGGTGGCGATGCTGGCCATCGGGTCCCGGCACAGCGACGCGATGGGGACGTCGTTCCGGCTGCGGTTCGAGAACGACGATCTCGTGCGGTCCCTGACCGCGGCCCAGGCGGCCACCGAGACGATGAACGCCGGGCTGCGCCGCGAGGTGGAGCGCCGGCTCCACGCCCAGGAAGTGGCCGAGGAGGCGAGCCGCGTCAAGTCGTCGTTCCTCGCCAACATGAGCCACGAGATCCGCACGCCCATGAACGGCGTGCTGGGCATGACAGAGCTGCTGCTCGCCTCGCCGCTCTCGCCCGAACAGCGGCGTCTCGCCGAGACGGCCAACCGGTCCGCCGAGTCGCTGCTGACCGTCATCAACGACCTCCTCGACTTCTCGAAGATCGAGGCCGGCGAGATCCGGCTGGACGAGCGCCCCTTCGACGTGCGCGACCTGGCCGACGACGTCTGCGTGCTCCTGGCGGAGATGGCGCACGGAAAGGGACTGGAACTGGTGTGCCGGTCGTCGCCGGCCGTGCCGCCGGCGGTGGTGGGGGACCCCGACCGCGTGCGCCAGGTGCTGACCAACGTCCTCGGCAACGCCGTGAAGTTCACCGACGAGGGCGAGGTGGTGGTGAGCCTCGACGCCGAGCCGCTGCCGGACGCGCCCGACCGGGTCCGCGTGCACGTCTCGGTGCGCGACACCGGGCCCGGCATCCCGGCGGAGTTCGCGCCCCGGATCTTCGACGCCTTCCAGCAGGGCGACACGTCGCTCACGCGCGTGCACGGCGGCTCCGGGCTCGGCCTGGCGATTGCCAAGCGTCTCGTCGAGCGGATGGGCGGCGAGATCGACTTCACGACCGAGCGCGGCCTCGGCACCGAGTTCCGCTTCACCCTGCCGATGACCGTGTCGGCCGACGGCGTCCGCGCCCGCCCGCCCGCGTCACTGGCGGGCGTCCGCGTGCTCGTCGTGGACGACCACGCGGCCAACCGCGAGGTGCTCCAGGGCCACGTCGCGCGCTGGGGCGCGCGGGCCGACTGCGTGGCCTCCGGTGCCGAGGGGCTCCGCGCGCTCGGCGACGCCGCGCAACCCTACGACGTCGCGCTCGTGGACCTGCAGATGCCGGGGATGGACGGCCTGTCGCTGGCGGCGGCGATGCGCCAGGACACCCGGCATCAGGGCATGGGCCTGGTGGTCCTGAGCTCCATCGGCCGCGACCTGTCGCGCGAGACGCTGTCCGAGCACCGCATCGCCCGCTGCCTGGCCAAGCCGGTGCGTCAGTCCGAGCTCTACAACTGCATCGCCGAGATCGTGGTGCCGCGGCCCGTGGAGCCCCCGCCGACGGCCAAGCCGCGCTTCGCGGGCCTGGTGCTGGTGGTGGAGGACAACGAGGTGAACCAGCAGGTGGCGATGGCCATGCTCAGCCGCATGGGCTGCGAGGTGGACGTGGTGAGCAACGGGCGCGAGTGCCTGACGGCGCTCGAGACCACGCGCTACGACCTCATCTTCATGGACTGCCACATGCCGGTACTGGACGGCTTCGCCGCGACGGCCGCCATCCGCGCCCAGGAGAGCCGGCACGGCCGCGTCCGCCAGCCGATCGTCGCGCTCACGGCCGACGCGCTCGCCGGCGACTCGGAGCGGTGCCTGTCGGCGGGCATGGACGACTATCTGGCCAAGCCCTTCGGGATCGCCGACATGCGCGCCGTGCTGGAGCGCTGGCTCCCGCGGCGCTCCGAGACTAGCTCAGGGCCCGAATCACGTCCCAGCGCGTGATGATGTAGGTCTCGTCGCTCTTGAAGTCGCGGACGAGCACGGCGGGCGTCGCGGGCGTGATCATGCCGGCCAGCGCCTCGATGCCGGTCGAGATGTCCGCGAACGGGAAGGCCGGCTCCATGATGGCCTCCACCGGACCCCGCAGCAGGTCGGGGTGCTTCACGATCTCGGCGAAGAGGTGGCCCTCGTTCACCGAGCCGACCAGGCGCCCGTCGGCCGTCACCGGGATCTGCGAGTACGCGTGCTCGGTCATGATGTGCGCGGCCTCGGCCACCGTGCCCGTCCGCTCGATGGTCACGAGCTTCGCCTTCTGGCGGTCGGCCACGAGGTCCTTCGCGGTCAGGCCCTTCTTGTCGAGGAACCCCTTCTCACGCATCCAGTCGGGGTTGTACATCTTGCCGAGGTAGCGGGTGCCGTGGTCGTGGAAGATCACGACGACGAGCTCGCCCGCCTTGAAGTGCGGCGCCAGTTGCAGCACGCCGGCCATGGCGGAGCCGGCCGAGTTGCCGGCGAAGATGCCTTCCTCGCGCGCGATGCGGCTCGTCATGATCGCGGCGTCGCGGTCGGTCACCTTCTCGAAGTGGTCGATCACGCCGAAGTCCACGTTCTGGGGCAGGAAGTCCTCGCCGATTCCCTCCGTGATGTACGGATAGATCTCGTTCTTGTCGAAGACGCCGGTCTCCTTGTACTTCTTGAAGACCGAGCCGTAGGTGTCGATGCCCCACACCTTCACCGACGGCTTGCGCTCCTTCAGGTACTTCCCCACGCCGCAGATGGTGCCGCCCGTGCCCACGCCCACCACCAGGTGATCCACGCGGCCGTCGGTCTGGTCCCAGATCTCGGGGCCGGTCTGCTCATAGTGCGCCTGGGCGTTCGACGGGTTGTCGTACTGGTTCGCCTTCCAGCTGTTCGGCGTCTCGCGCTCCAGCCGGGACGACACCGAGTAGTACGAACGCGGGTCCTCGGGCTCCACGTCCGTGGGGCAGACCACCACGTCGGCCCCGAAGGCGCGCAGCGCATCCACCTTCTCCTTGGACTGCTTGTCGGTGGTCGTGAAGATGCAGTGATAGCCCTTGACGACGGCGGCGATGGCCAGCCCCATGCCAGTGTTGCCCGACGTCCCCTCGATGATCGTGCCGCCGGGCGTCAGGCGGCCGTCCTTCTCGGCATCCTCGATCATCTTCAAGGCCATCCGGTCCTTGATCGAGTTGCCGGGATTGAACGTCTCGATCTTGGCGACGACGTCGGCGGCGACGACGCCCTTCGTGAGCCGGTTGAGCCTGACCATCGGGGTGTGGCCGATGGTGTCGAGGATGGTGTCGCAGATCTTCTTCGTCATCGCCGCGATCTTACCGCGCTCGTGACGGCCGCGAACCCGAGACCCGAGACGCGGGCCCCGCCGTTAGTGGCTCATCGCGTACAGCAGGATGTTCACGGCCGTGGCGTAGCCGTTCGGCGAGAACTCGTAGAAGTACGCGGGGTCCTCGCCCTCGCGTTCCCACGCATCGGAGATGTCCGTGTTGTGCGTGGCCAGGACCATCAGCCGGCCGTTCGGGTCGAGGATGCCGCGCAGGTGGGCCTGCGCGCTGTCGCTCCCGCGCTCGGAGGTGGCGCCCCCGGTCGTGCGCCAGAACTGGATGGACGGGATCTGCGGCAGGGCCTCGAGCGGGAACATCGTGCGGTAGATCGGGTGATCGGGGCCGATGTCGCGGAACGGGTACTGCCCCGGGTTCAGGACGCGCGCCATCTCGTTCTCGAACACGTCCCAGGCCTGCGCGCCCCAGAAGTCGTCCACCCAGAAGAAGCCGCCCTTCAGCAGGTAGTCCCGGAGCGCCGCCGCCTCGTCCTCGCGCAGCGACATCGTGCCGACGTCGGAGGCCAGGAGGAACGGGCACCGCGAGACCCACGGATCGGTCAGGCGCGTCACGAAGTGGTTGGGCACGCCGGACGCCTGCCGGCTCACCCGGGTCTTGGTCAGCTCGGCGAAGCGGATGGAGAAGTTGATGTCGGCGTCCGGGTAGTCGGTGGACCAGCCCTGGCCGCCCGCCTCCCGCCACTGGCTGGAGTACATCACGCGGCAGAAGTTGAAGCCGCCGTCGAAGCTGGCCTCGTTGGCGGGAAAGCGGGGCGGCACGCGGCGCATGCGCCCCCATCCGCCCCGGAACTGCGCGAACGCGCCGCCGGCGGCCAGGAGGACGACCAGCGCCGCCACTGCCACCCGCCGGCCCAGTCTCACCGCTCGCGGCCCTTCGTCTTCGCGAGGCTGCGGTAGTACTCCTCGACCAGGCTCTTGAACTCCGCGGGCACGTCCTCGCTGCCGGTCAGCCGCACGTCGCCCGCGTCGCCTTCCACCGACCGCCGCAGGTCGAACTCGAAGCGCCGCAGCCCTTCGCTGACCGCCGACTGGAGCCCGGCCAGCTCGCGGACGTCCTTGTAGACCCGGTCATCATCCAGGGCCTTCAGCTTGGCCAGGATGTCGTCGAGCGCCCGGGAATCCACCCCTTCGGCGCGCAGGCCCCGCCGTAGCGCGTCCACGTCCTGCGCGTAGCGCCGCGCCTCGCCCCGGAACTGGCGCACGTCGTCGGGCGAGAAGTTGCCGGGACGTGCGTCGCCCCAGCCCCAGCCGCCGTCGTCGTTCCAGCCGCCCATGCGGTCGCCGTTCCCGCCGCCGCCGCCCTGCGCGGTCTGGCCCGCCTGGCCCTGGCCCTGCTGTCCACCCTGGCCCTGCTGGCCGCCCTGCCCCTGTTGGCCCTGCTGACCCGCCTGGCCCTGTTGGCCTTGTTGCCCCTGTTGGCCGGCCTGGCCCTGCTGTCCCTGCTGACCGCGCTGGTTCTGCTGCCCGGCCTGCTGGCCGTCGCGTCCCTGCGGCTGGCCCTCCTGGCCTGGCTGCCCCTGCTGATCGCCCCGCGCCTGCTGCCCCGGCTGGGCGCCGCTGCGATCGGCGCGGTCCCCGGCGGCGCGCTCCTGCATCCGCCGTCCCAGCGAGTCCACACCGCGGACGAGTTCCCGCGCGCGATCGAGGGTGTTGTCCGTCTGCCGCGTGCCGCCCTTGCCCAGGGCCGACGACGCCTCGGCCAGCTTCCGGCGCAGGTCCATCAGGTCCGACCCGATCTGTGCGTCGATCTCACCGGCCGCGCCGGCGGGGGCGTCGCGGCCCAGGAACTGCCGCGAGTAGCGCAGCTTCTCCTTGACCTTGTCGTCGCGGATGCCGCCGGCTGCCTCGCGCAGCTTGTCGGAGGTGGCGCGCTCGTCCTTGGCGATTTCGTTCGCGGTCCGATCGAGCTGCTGTTCGAGCTGCCCGATGCGGCTCGAGAGCTGCTCGCGCCGCTGCGCGTTCAGCTGCGCCTTCTGCAGGCGATCGGCACCGGCGCCCGGAATCTGCTCGGCATCGGACGCGACGTCGGCGTGCTCCCGCGCGATCTCCTCGGCCTGCCGCATCGCGTCCTGCACGTCGCGCTCGGCGCGGGCCGACTGCGCCTGCTGGAGCTGCCGCTGCACCTGCTGCAGCCGGTCGGCGGCCTGGGAGGCCTGGCCCCCCGCGCTCGGATCGTTGCCGGCCGCCGCCCGGCGCATCGCGTCGGCGGCCTGCTGCATCTGCCGGGCGGCCTGTGCGAGATCGGGCCGGTTCTGTTCGCGTGACAGCCGTTCGAGCTGCCGCGCTGCCTCCTCGGCCTCGCGCGCGAGCGCCCGCTGCTGGTCGCCGCCGCCGCCGGCCGCCTGGCCCGCGGCCCGGCGCCGCTGCCGCTCGATCTCCTGCTGCTGGCGGCGCGCCAGTTCCTTGAGCTTCTCGGCCAATGCGTCGATGCGCTGCTCGGCCTGCGCGCTGGCCGCGCTCGACGTCGTCTCGTACTGGTTGGCCATCTTGTCGAGTTCCATCTCGAACAAGTCCGCCAGGTCTTCCGCGATCGAGCCGGCCTGGCCCCCGCCGCCTCCGCCGCCCGACTGCTGTCCGGTCTGCACCTGCAGCTCGTACTCCTCCTCGGCCTGCTGGAGGAACTGGAGCGCCTTCTGTTCGGCCGGCATCGCGCCGTCCGGGCTCCGCGTGTTCAGCTTGGCCTCCGCCGCCTTCATCTGCTCGACGGCCTTCGGGAGCAGGTCGGCGATCTTCTGGAACGACGGATCCGGGGCCACGAGCCTGGAGTTCATGCGGCTCACCAGGCCCTCGACCTGCTCGCGCAGGCGGCCCTGCGAGAGGCCGAGCACCACCGTCGATTCCCGGAGCTTGTCACCGGAGAGCGCCTTCTTCTCGCGCACGACGTTGAACGTGGCGGCGATGATCTGGCGCTGCTGTTCGGAGAGCGCGCCCACCTCGGCGCCGCCGCCGCCCCCGCCGCCCCCGCCGCCCGCCATCGAGGTGGCGGGCTTGAAGTCCTTGCCGAACGGCCGCACGCGCAGGAAGTAGATGTCGCTCGTGGCCTGCTTCCCGCCGCCGGCGTCGTTGTCCGACGCGCGGGCGTAGTAGCTGACGGCGTCCCCGGCCTGCACGCCCAGTTCCTCGAGGTAGAACGTGTGGCCGGCCGTGACCTCCTCCAGCCGGCGGGCGCCGCGGTAGAGCGGCACGGACTGCTCGGGGCCGCCGTTGACGGAATACACGAGCTCCAGGCCCTTCACGCCGAAGTCGTCGTCCGCGCGGGCCTCGACGAGGAACTCCTCGACGGGCGTGGCGTTGGTGTCGCGGCCCGGCTTGGAGATCGTGACCGTGGGCGCCATGTCGTCCAGCACGTCGATGACGTACTGCGGCGAGGCCGTGACCATGGTGCCGTCCGGTCCCCGTAGGCCCACGCGGTAGAAGCCGTCCTTGTCGGCCACGAAGCGGCCGGTGAGCGTGCCGTCGGCGCCCGCGGCGAGCGGCACCTGCGTGGTCTCGTCGAGCGTGACCTGGCCGGCCGTCGTCGGCATCGTCGGCGTGATGGTCATCAGGACCTCGGTGCCCGTCAGGACCACGATGTCGCCGGCGTCCTCCACCACGCGGGGCTCGAGGCCCGTGTAGGCCGGGAAGCGGTACTCGAGGTCGATGCGCTGCGCGTAGGGCAGGTCCACGACGTCGAGCGTGAAGGTGGGGGAGCGGACCCCCTCGGCCTCGGCCAGGAACTCCAGCTTGCTGTCGAGGTCGAAGATCATGCCCTCGAACCCGCCGTCCTCGTTCTTCACCATCGGCACGCGTTCGAAGGTCGTCGCGTCGCCCTTGCGCACGAGGAGCACCGCGTCGTCGGCGGTGAAGCCGCTCAGCGTCGCCGTGAACAGCTGATCGGCGCCGCGCGGGACCGTGCCCGAGCCGGGCGTGAGCGCGATGCGGTACGGGACCGCCGCTTCGAGGTCCGACGTCCACGAGAACATCGCCGAGAGGCCGAGGCGCAGGTAGGCGGGACCGAAGAGGAACACGGCCGCGGCCAGCACCGTGGCGCCCGCGGCCATCAGCGCGTACTTCTTGGCTTCCGGCCGGTCGATCTGGCGGCCGGCGTCCACCTCGTGGCAGCGGGCGACGGCGTCCTCCACGAGCTTGGCGACCAGCGCCGGGGAGTGCTCGCCCGTGTCGCCGCGACGCTCGGCGCTCATGGCGCTCAGGAGCAGGTTGTTCAGCGACGGCTCGTGCTCCTCGAGGTACAGGGCGACGCGCTCGTCGCTGACCTCGGTGCGCCAGGGGCGGACGATCCAGAACCACGCCACGCCGGCGATGGCGGCGAGCGTCAGGATGCGGACGGTGAGGATGGCGCCGGGCGTGAAGCGCAGCGCCTCGAGCGCGACACTCGCGCCGAGGAGGACGATCGCGCCGGCGACGAGGGCGCGGAGCAGCCCGCGGACGATCAGCTTCCGGCGCCAGCCGGCCCTGACCTCACGGATGACGTCGGCCACTCCGCCGACGCCCGACACTGGTCGCTCGTGGAGCATCGCTCCCCCCGTGACGCGTGCGCGCGTCCGTTACGCGGCTCCGCCCGACAGGCGGCTGGCCACGACCGATTCGCCGATAAGCAGCAGCATACCCGCAAGCAGCAGGTACCACCACAGGCGCTGGGACTGCTCCGTGACGTCGTCCCGCACCGGCGTGCCCGCCGCGGGCGCCGCCGACGCGGACCCGCCTCCGCCCGTCACGGCGTTGGTCACGGCCGCAGGGTCGAGGCCCGCCAGATCCGACTCAACGAGGTCCACGTTGGCGGCCACGATGGCCGCGGCCTGCGCGTCGGTGCCCGCGTCGCGCACCTCGTAGAATCCGGGCTCCGACACCTCGAAGGCGTCGTCCCGGGCGGCGTCCAGCGGCAGGCGCGTGCCGCCGGGCGCGACGGCCACCCGCGGCCGCGACGTGTCGGCGGGCACGTCGGGCGTGGCCACCTGGCCCACCGTGAGCGACGTGGGGCGATCCTCGAACCCCGCCAGCGTCCGGACGAGCTGGTGGACGAAGGGCAGGAACACCGGCTTGAGCGCCAGGTCGTTCCAGGCCAGGTCCACGCTGGACGTCCACGCCATCACGCGCCCGCGGCCGACGCCCGCCGCCACCAGGGCAGGCAGGCCGTCGTCGTAGCGCGCGATCACCTGGACGCCGTCGGCGGCCGTCAGCCGCCGGTAGCCGTACACGCGGACCGACGAGAAGTCGCCGCTGCGCGGCGCGCGGAACGGCGCGAAGACGGCGTGGCCGAACTCGAGGCCGCTCAGCCGGCCGGCCTCCCCGCGCGTGCGATCCACCGGTCCGGCGAGCGTGCCGGGCCAGCCCGGCGCCTGCGGCCACGCCGCGCGCGGCCCCGCCACCAGGAGCACGCCGCCGCCGCGCTCCGCGAAGCGCTGTACGCGCGCGGCCGCCGCGTCGTTCAGCGGGGCGTCGTGCACGATGAGCACGGCCGCCCGCTGCAGGGCCTCGTCGGTCATCTGGTCGACCGTCACGGCCTGGACGTCGAAGCGCGGCGACTCGCCGATGGCCAGCGCGCGGCGCAGGTAGGTGTCGTCGGCGGCGCGGCCCGGCGCCGAGGCGAGCAGCACCGCCACGGGGCGCGTCGGTGCGAGGACGAAGTGGAACGCGTTGTCGGCGGCCAGGGCGTCGTCGGCCAGCCGGACGACGGCCCGCGCGGGCGCCGGCGCGATGGTGATGGGCGCGAAGGACACCGAGGCCGAGGCCTGCGCCGCGGCCGTCACGCGCACCGTCTCCACGGCGCGCCCGTCGATCTCGAGCGTGAGGGGGACGTTCGACGCCGGATCCGTGCCGCGGTTGGTGACGCCCGCCGTGATCGTCGCCCGCTCCTGGCCCTCGAAGCGGCCACGGCGGATCCCCACCGGCGTGACCGCGAGGTTCCTCGTGTCCGTGTCGGTGATGGCGACCGGCGTGAAGGTGGCGCCGCCGGGCAGCCGGTCGTCGTCGCTGGCGGTCCAGGCGAGCTTCTGGAAGTCGCTGACGAGGACCACCTCGCGGCGCGGCCGCGACGACTCCGCGACGATCGTCCCGGCGACCTTGAGCGCCGGCGCGAACCGCGTGGCCTCGGCGCCCGGACGCGCCGCGGCGATCGCCGCCGTGAGCCGCGAGCGGTCGTCCACCGACTGCAGCGCGATCTCGGCGGTCGAGCCGAACAGGACGAGGCTCGCGCGATCGCCGGCGCCGAGCGCGTCCACCACGGCCTGTGCGGCCGCCTGCGCGCGCGTCCACCGGGTGCCGTAGCCCATGCTGTACGACCGGTCGAGCAGCACCACCACCTCGCGCGCCCCGCCGGTCGCCGCCGCCGTCGAGCCGCGGACGAACGGCCGCGCGAAGGCGGCCACGATGAGGGCCAGCGCCGCCAGGCGCATCGCCAGCAGCGCCCAGTGGCGGATCTTCCGGCGCCGGACCGACTCGTACGGCACGCGCCTGACGAACATCAGCGACGGGAACGCGATGATCGTGTTCTTCTCGCGCTGGATCAGGTGGATCAGCACGGGGACGGCCAGGGCGGCCAGTCCGGCGAAGAAGAGGGGCAGCAGGAACGACACGGCGGCGTCTGGTCCGGATCAGGGGGCCTTGGCCCGGTGGCGGCGGAGAACGGCCTCGCCCACGGTTCTATCGCACCCGCGTGGTCCGCTCGCGGAACGAGAGGTAGTCGTGGAGGGCGAAGTCGAGGGGCTTCGAGGTGTCGAGCATCCGGTAGTCGACGTCCCGCTGGGCCGCCTTGGCGGCCAGCGTGGCGATGTGCCCGCGGATGAGGGCCTGGTACTTGTCCCGGAACGACTCCGGGACGACGGGCAGTTGCTCGCCGGTCTCGAGATCCTCGAAGGCCGACGGATCGGTGAAGGGGAACTCCAGCTCGTTCGGATCGAGCACGTGGAACACGATGACGTCGTGGCCGCGGAAGCGCATCGGCGCGATCGCGTCGAAGATCGCCTCCGGCTCGTCGTACAGGTCCGAGATGAGGGCGATGACGCCGCGGCGGCCGAAGTGCTCGGCCAGTCGGCGCAGCGGATCGGCCAGCTGGCCCTGCCGCGTGGCCTTCACCTGGTCGAGCGTGTGCAGCACCACGTCGAAGTGCTTGGCCGAGGGCGGCACGTAGCTGACGATCTCGTGGTCGAACGTGACCACGCCCACCCGGTCCCGCTGGCGGTGCACGAGGTAGGTGAGGCACGCGCCCAGCGTCCGCGCGTAGTCCAGCTTGGTCACGCGCGGGCCGTAGGCCATGGACGCCGAGATGTCCAGGAGCACCACGAAGTTGGAGTTCGAGTCGGCCTCGAACTCCTTGACGTAGTACTTGTCGGTCCGCGCGAACACGCGCCAGTCGACGCGGCGGATGTCGTCGCCGGGCACGTAGCCGCGATGCTCGGCGAAGTCCACCGAGGTCCCGAAGGCCGGGGACTTGTGGAGGCCGTTGATCACGCCGTCCACGACCGAGCGCGCGACCAGCTCGAGGTTGCCGATGCGGGCGAGGACCGCCGGATCGACGAACTGCGCGCCGGGGATGACGCCGCCGAGCTGCATGCCTACATCCCCGACCGCGGCGTGGGCACCGACTCGAGTAGCTTGTCCACCACCATGTCCGAGGTCATGCCCTCCGACTGGGCGTGGAAGTTGATGAGCACACGGTGCCGGAGCACCGGGTGGGCGAGCGCGCGGATGTCGTCGAACGTGACGTGGTAGCGCCCGCTCGTGAGCGCCCGGGCCTTGGCCGCGAGCACGAGATACTGCGCGGCGCGGACGCTGGCGCCGAACGACACCCACTTCTTGACCGTCTCGGACGCGGTGCCGCCCTTGGGCCGGCTGGCGCGCACGAGCGCCAGCGCGTAGCGCATGACGGGCTCGGCCACCGGCACGCGGCGGACCAGGCGCTTGAAGGCGATGAGATCGGCGCCGTCCACCGTGCGCTCGAACTGCGGGTCGAGGACGGCGGTCGTCGTCCGGACCACGTCGTACTCCTCGTCCTCGGGCGGGTGGTCGATGACGATGTGGAACATGAAGCGATCGAGCTGGGCCTCGGGCAGCGGATAGGTGCCCTCGAGCTCGATCGGGTTCTGCGTGGCGAACACGTAGAACGGCTCCTCGAGCGTGTAGGTACGGCCCTGAATCGTGACGCGGTGCTCCTGCATGGCCTCGAGCAGCGCCGACTGCGTCTTCGGCGGCGTCCGGTTGATTTCGTCGGCCAGCAGGATGTTCGTGAAGATCGGCCCGGGCGCGAACACCATCTGGCGCCGGCCGGTCGCCGGATCCTCCTGGATGATGTCGGTGCCCGTGATGTCCGACGGCATCAGGTCCGGCGTGAACTGGATGCGATTGAACTTCAGGTCCACCACGCGCGCCAGCGTGTGGATGAGCAGCGTCTTGGCCAGGCCCGGCACGCCGATGATCAGGCTGTTGCCGCCGACGAACAGGGTGTAGAGCACCTGTTGCAGCACCTCGTCCTGGCCGATGATCAGCTTCTTGAGCTCCTGCTTGATGCGGAGCTGGCCCTGGTTCATCCGATCGGCGAGCGCGATGTCGTCCGGCGCGCTCAGATCCGCCTGCGTGTTGGCTACGTCCACGACCCCTCCAGAACTGCTCCGCGGCGACTGGCGCCGGCTCGGCGGCACCCCGGACCCCGGGGCCCGGGCCCCGGTCCCCGCCCTAGTGCGTCATACCGTACACGATGTAGTTCACGCCGAACTTGTAGGCCTCGTTCGAGAGGTCGATCGGCACCCACCCCGTGTCGGAAAACTCCCAATACTCCCCGATGTCGTTGTTGTAGTTCGCAATCACCTGTAACCGGCGCGACGGGTCGTCGTTCTCGAACACGCCGAAGAAGACCGGCGTGAGCCCGCCGTAGGGTGACACGAAGCGCGCCGGATCGATCTCGAAGAACGCATGGAAGATCGGGTGGTCGACTTTCAGTTCCACGAGGGTCTGCGACGGCAGCACCCGCCGCATCTGCTGCTCGAAGTTGACCCAGTGCTCCTGGCGGAAGTCGTCGAAGATGACGAAGCCGCCCTTGGCGAGATAGGCGCGCAGGCCCGCCACCTCGCCGTCGTCCAGCGTCCAGTAGCCGGGCTCGGACATGTACGCCACGGGGTAGTTGAAGAGCTCCGGGTCGTCGAGCGTCAGGATCGCGCTCTCCTCCATGTGGGGGCGCAGGAGCGTGATCTCCTCGAGGATCCGCATCAGGTGGCGGTCGGCCCGCGGGTAGTCGTGGTGCCAGGGCGGCTCGCGGCGGAACCCGCGGAAGCCGCCGGCCAGGCCGGGCATCCGGTACCGGAGGCGCACGAACGCGAAGCGCCCGTCGTAGGGGACGTAGACGTTCTCGTCCACGGCCGCGGGGCCCCGCCGGAACTGCTCGCCGCGGAAGGTCTGCTGGGCCGCCGAACCCGCCGCGGCCGCGACGGCCAGGACGGCCGCCAGCGCGGTCGCGCCCCCGGCGGCGCGGCGCCGGCTCGTGGACAGGCCGCTAGGACAGGCCGACGGCACGCCGGTACCCCCATTCGGCGCTGAGCAGGCCGAGGAGCAGGAGGAGCACGATCGGCGCGTTCCACAGCTCGCGCTCTTCGACCGACGTGATGCCGCGGCCCGTGTACTTGATGTCCTCGACGAGCGCCTCGGCCGTCTCCGGCGTGTAGGCCCGCCCGCCCGTGTCGTCCGCCAGGCGCGTGAGCGCCGCCATCTGCCGCGTGGCCTCGGCGAACTCGGCGTCGCCGGGGCCGGCGTTCACGTGGGCCGTCGAGCGGCCGAGCGAGGTCTCGCCGCGCGTGGCCTCCACGGTCGCCTCGTACCAGCCCGCGACGCTCGTGGGCGCCGTGCCCGTGTAGACGCCGTCGCGCTGGCCGTTCCACGTGAGGGGCACCGTGGCCGTCGAGCCGTCCGGGGCCGTCACCGTCGCCGTGACCGACGCGTCGTTCACGGCCACGAACGACGGGTCGGCGATCTCCGCCGTGAGAGCGATGGACTGGCCCGGGTCCACGCGGTCGGCGGCCGTCGTGAGCTCCACGGGCTCGGGCACGCCGTCGACCAGCCACCGCATCAGCTGCCTGACGAAGATCTCGTGCGTCTGGTCCTCCACCGGGATGGACGCGTGCATCTGCCAGAGCCACGAGTCCTGGGGCGTGAACGCGCCGGACTTGCCGCGCCCGAAGCGCTGGAAGGCCAGCACGGGCCGCTCGCGCCGGCCGTCGGCCGCCGACAGCAGCGTGGTGGCGCCGGCCTTCACCGTGTCCACCGTGTTCACGGTCGTCAGTTCCGGCAGCTCCGTCCACCTGGTGGCCGAGGCCGCCTCGGTCGCCGCGATCTGCGACACGGCGTGGCCGTTGCCCGCGCGCGTGGGCCGGACGGCGATCCGGGTCACGAGGGGCTCGGCCGGGGGCGTCATGCGCGTGAGCTCCACCGGCAGCGCGTCGCCGAGGGCCGTGCCCGCGTAGCCGCCCTCGCTGAACGACCGTGGGCCGCCCAGCATCAGGAGCCCGCCGCCGCGCCGGTCCACGAACTCGGTGAGCATGGCGAGCTGGTCGCCGGTGAAGGCCGCTGCTTCGATGCTGCCCAGCACCACCCCGCGGTATTTGAAGAGCTCGTCGCGCGACTTCGGGAAGCCGCCGATGAGCTCGTCGGGGTCGTCCACCTCGAGGCGCATGTACTTGTTGTCGGCCGTCCGCTGCAGGACGACGAGCTGCAGGTGCTTGTCCTCGTCCACGGCGCGGCGCAGGAACTTCATCTCGAAGCGCGGCTCGCCCTCGAAGTAGAGGATCTTCTCCCGCTCGTCCCTGACGTCCACCAGCACGTCCCGGACGTTGTTCTCGGCCAGCAGCTCGCCCGGCTGGGGCGCCACGCGGAAGGTGAACACGCGCGGGCCCGGGTCCTCGGCCGTGAAGCGGACGCGCACGGTCGTCGGCTGGCCGTCGGGCGCCACGGTGAAGGCCTGGCTCCCCACGAGCCGGCTGCCGTCGAGGACGTCCACCGTCAGCGACTGCCCCGCGTAGCCGTGGGCCGTGACCAGCGCGTCGAGGAGCAGCGTCGTGCCGGCCAGCACCGTCCGGGGAGCCGTGACCCGCCCCACCTGGATATCGCGCTCGGCCGTGTCGCGGCCGACGCCGATGGCGAAGACGGGCACGCCGGCCGCCTTGAGCGCGAGGAGCGCCGGCTCCACGGCATCGCCCGTCGTGTCGGCGCCGTCGCTCACCACCACGAGCCCGGCCAGCGGCACGCCCGCGAGCTGCTGGCGTGCCTCGTCCAGGGCCGCGGCCAGGCGCGTGTTGGTGCCGTCGAAGGTCAGGTCCGCGCCGGACGGCGCCGCGTTCACGCCGCTCGAGAAGCGCATCGTGCGGACCGTGAAGCGCTCGCCCAGCGCGCGCCGGAGGCCCTGGTCCGCGGCCCCGAACTGTTCCAGGACGTAGCGGCTGCGTGGCTGCCCGTCGCGATCGGCGATCCGCATGCTCCGGGAATCGTCCAGCAGCACGCCGACGACGTTCTGGTGGGGCACGGCCGCGCGCAGCACCAGCATCGGCCGGAACAGGCACAGCAGCAGCAGGGCGACCAGCGCCGTCCGCAGGCCCACGAGCACCACGCGGTCGCGGGTCGTGAGCCGCCGCGGGGCGCGGCGGTACGTGATGACGGTGGCGCCGATGGCCACCACGGCGAGACCCGCGGCCAGCAGGACGCCCGGGGGCGGAGCCAGCCGGAACTCGCCTTGGCCGAGGACGACCCACCGGACGCCGAGGAGCAGGGAAGAAAGCGTGTCGAGCACTGAGCTGGTCGTCCGGGCCGTGCGCCCTGGGGCGATTCTATTCCGCTTCGACGCCCGCGCAACGGTTCTGGCCGCGTCGCTCCTGGGATACGATGCCGCCCGGAACGCCGGAGGACTCATGACTCGACGACTGGCTGGAGCGCTCGTGCTCGCCGCGATCGCCATCGGCGCGTGGCCCGGACGCGAGGCCCTCACGGCGCAGCCGGCGCCGCCCGCGGATCTCGTGCTGGTCAACGGCAAGGTGATCACGGTCGATCCCCGGGACGCGATTGCCGAGGCGGTGGCCATCCGGGACGGCCGCATCGTGGCCGTGGGCACCACGGCCGAGATCCGGGCCCGCGCCGGCGCTGCCACCGAGGTCGTGGACCTGGGCGGCCGGGCCGTCACGCCCGGCCTGATCGACGGCCACGTCCATTTCACCGAGGTGGACGCCCTGTTCAACGTGGATCTGGGCGACCCGGCCATCACGTCGATGGACGACGTCCTGGCGCGCGTCGCGGCCCAGGTGGCCAAGACGCGGCCCGGCGAGTGGATCCGGGGACGGGGCTGGGACGAAGGGAAGCTCAAGGAGCGGCGCCACATCACGGCGGCCGACCTCGACAAGGTCTCGCCCAACAACCCCGTGTGGCTCACCAACACGACCGGCCACTACGGCGTCGGCAACAGCTACGCGATGAAGATCGCCGAGCTCCGGAAGGGCACGCCGGATCCACCGGCCGGGACCATCCTGCACACCGACGACGGCGAGCCCAACGGCGTGCTGCTGGAGGCGGCCCAGAACCTGATCACCCGTCACGTCCCGCCGATGACGCGCGAGCAGCAGAAGGCGGGCATCGCCCGGATCGTCCAGGACTTCAACGCCGAGGGCATGACCGGCGCGAAGGATCCCGGCATCTCCGACCTGAAGTGGGAGCTCTACAACGAGCTCCTGAAGGAGGGCCGCCTCACCGTGCGCGTCTTCGCGCTCTGGGCGGGACCGCGGCGGATCGAAGACGCGCCCGCCGTCCAGCGCCGCGTGAACGCGAACCCGCGGCCGCCGGCGTCGCTCGGCGACGGGATGCTCGTCTCGGGCGGCGTGAAGATGTACATGGACGGCAGCGGCGGCGCCCGCACGGCCTGGATGCACGAGGACTGGAACAGGAACCTCACCGACGTCGACACCGGCAACGTCGGCTACCCGGCGACGCCGCCGGACCAGTACCGGGCGATCGTCACCGGCTTTCACGACAACGGCGTGCACGTCAGCACGCACGCCATCGGCGACCAGGCCATCGACTGGGTGGTGGACACCTACGCGCAGGCCCTCGCCCGGCGGCCGACGCGGGGGCTGAGGCACGGCATCATCCACGCCAACGTGCCGAGCGACCACGCCATCGACGAGATGGCGCGGCTGCAGCGTGACTACGACGCCGGCTTCCCCGAGGCCTCGGCCGGCTTCATGTGGTGGATCGGCGACAACTACGCCGGCAACTTCGGCCCGCGGCGCAACCTGCGGATGAAGCCCCTCCACACGTGGTTCACGCGCGGCATCCACTGGGCCGGCGGCTCGGACTTCGCCGTGACGCCCTTCGCCGCGCGCTACGGCCTGTGGGCGTCGGTGGCCCGCGAGACCCTCAACGGCACGTTCGGGAAGACGCCGTTCGGGATGGACGAGGCCGTGGACGTTCGCACCGCGCTCAAGTCCTACACGATCTGGGCGGCGCACCAGATCTTCCTCGACGACCGCGTCGGGTCGATCGAGGTGGGGAAGGACGCCGACCTGGCCGTCTGGGATCGCGATCCGTACACGGTGCCGACGGCCGCGCTGAAGGACATGAAGGCGGAGCTGACGCTCGTCAAGGGCCGCGCCGTCCACCGCGGCGCGGCGTTCCCGGCCTCGTCGCGCCCGCGATGAGCGTCGAGCCGCCGGGGCCGGCCCCGGCGCCGCCCGACGACGACTACCCGGTCCGGGCGGCGGAGGCGCACGCCGCGGCGGTGCCCATCGCGCGGCGCATGGCCGCGAACCCCGCGTTCTTCCCGCTGTGGCTGCGCCGCCGGCCGGGCCCCGACGTGCGCATGCCCATGGTGGGCTGGTTCGATCCGGCCCAACTCGTCGCGACCGGCCTCAAGAGCCTCGTCTCGCTGGCCGTCGGCGAGCAGAGCGACCGGCGCATCGTGCAGGCGCTGGCCGCCCGGCGGCAGGAGTACTACGACCACACCGTCCACTACCGCGACCATCCGCGCGGTCCGCAGCCGCTTCGCGACCGGCCGCGCGACGAGATCTGGATCGACTTCGTCTGCGACACCGGCGACGGCTGGAACTCCACCTACGCCGTGGCCTACGCGGCGGCCCAGCGCGCGCTCCGCGTGCGCGACGGCAGTACGCACCACGACCTGCCTCGCGGCGACGTGCTGGTCTTCGGCGGCGACGAGGTCTATCCGACGCCCAGCCGCGAGGCCTACCAGCGGCGCCTGGTGGCGCCCTACGCGGCCGCGTTCGGCGACGACGAGCCGGCCGAGCGCCCCCACGCCTACGCGGTCCCCGGCAACCACGACTGGTACGACGGGCTGTCGGCCTTCACGCGGCTCTTCTGCTCGGACATCGGCGGACGGCGGCTCGCCGGCTGGTGGACGCGCCAGCGCCGGAGCTACTTCGTGCTCAAGCTGCCGCACCGCTGGTGGCTCGTCGCGAGCGACGGCCAGCTCCAGAGCGATCTCGACGTGCCCCAGATCGAGCACTTCCGGGACATCGCCCAGCGCTACATGCAGCCCGGCGACCGCGTGCTCCTGTGTCTCTCGGTGCCCGTGTGGATCTACGCGCAGAAGTACCGCACGATGGGCCGCGTCTTCGACGAGACCGACCTCATCTACCTGCGCGAGGAGGTCTTCGCGAAGCGCGGCATCGACGTGAAGCTCTATCTCACGGGCGACCTGCACCACTACCGCCGCCACCAGGAGACGCCGGAGTCGGCCGGCGCCGCGGAGCCGGTCCAGAAGATCACGGCCGGCGGGGGCGGCGCCTTCCTCCACCCCACGCACGAGGAGGACGTGTCGCTCCTGCGCGAGGAGGCGATCGGCGACGACGTCCGGCCCCGCGCCTTCGCGCTCGCCCACAGCTACCCCGCGCCCGCGGCGTCGGCGCGTCTCGCCTGGCGCAACCTCGCCTTCCCGTGGGCGAACCCGAAGTTCGGGATCGTGCCCGCCACGGTGTACCTGATGACGGCGTGGCTGGTCGGCGCGGCCGCCGCGGGCGTGGCGCCGACCAACCCCTGGCAGGCCCTGAACGTCACCGTGCAGGCCTTCAGCACCCGCCCGGGTCTGGGCCTGTGGTGCGGCGCCATCGTCCTGGCGTTCCTGGCCTTCACCGACACACACAGCCGCCTGTACCGCGTGCTCGGCGGACTGGCGCACGCGGCCGCGCACCTGACGGCGATGTTCTACCTGGGCTGGGGCGCGCTCGACCTGGCCACGCGCTGGCTCGGCGCCACCGGCGTGGTGCGCGCCGCGCTGGCGGGCGCCGGCACGTTCGTCGGCGGCTGGATCGCCGGGTCGGTCGTGATGGGCCTCTACCTGCTGGTCTCGGTGAACGTCTTCGGCCGCCACAGCGAGGAGGCGTTCAGCGCGATGCGCATCGAGGACTTCAAGCACTTCCTCCGGCTGCACGTGGGACCGGACGGGCGCCTCACGATCTGGCCCGTGAAGATCGAGCGCGTGCCGCGCCGCTGGCGCGACCGGCGCCCGGGCGATCTCACGATGTCGCGTGTGGTGCCCGACGACCCGCTCGTCGCCGAGCTCATCGAGCCCCCGGTCCGCCTGGGGTGACGCCGGGCGCGGAGACCGCGTCCGGCCGCCCTGGCCGAACGCGCGCCGCCGGGCCGCCGGTCCCTGCGACCGGGCTACCATGACGGGCGTGAGGCGGATGCCGGCGCGAATCGGTCTCGTCGCCGTCGTGCTGACGTGCCTGGCCGCGTGTGCCGGGAGCGCATCGGCCGGCATCGGCGACGCGCAGGCTGTGCCGCGCGCGCCCTACGCACCCACGGTCCGCTACCTGCCGGCGCCCGGCGACGTCCCGAATCCCGAGCGGGGGTTCTTCCGGCAGTTCACGCCGTTCCGGCTGGGCACCGAGGAGCAGCCGTTCGACGACCGCACGCTCGCGGCGGTCCGGGCCGAAGGGCTGTCGATGATCCGGGCCTACTTCGTGATCGACGAGTTCAGGACCGCGCCGATCGCGACCGCCGCGCTCGACCACATCAACACCGACTTCGCCGCCGTCCGGCGCGCGGGGCTCAAGATCGTCCCGCGCTTCACCTACAACTTTCCGGGCATCGGCCGCGCGGCCGATGCGCTGGACGCGCCGCTCGACCGGGTGCTGGAACACCTCGATCAGCTCGCGCCCGTCCTCGTCGCCAACGCCGACGTCATCGCCTTCATGGAGACGGGGTTCGTGGGGGCCTGGGGCGAGTGGCACAGCTCGTCGTCGGGCCTGCTGGAACCCGACCACAGCCTGAACACACGCTCGGCCGCGATCCTGGCGCGCCTGCTCTCGGTGCTGCCGGCCACGCGGATGACGGCCCTCCGCTATGCGTTCCACAAGCAGCAGCTGTACGGGCCCCTCCCGCTCACGCCGTCCAACGTCTATCGCGGTTCGCCGCAGGCGCGGGTCGGCGCCCACAACGACTGCCTCGCCTCGGGCCCGACCGACACCGGCACCTACTCGCCGCCGTCGCGCTTCGCGCAGTCGATCGACGCGCTGAAGACCTACCTGGGTCTCGACAACCGCTTCGTGCCGCAGGGCGGCGAGACCTGCGGGGCGGACGGCGATCCGGTGATCCTGGCGCCCGAAGCCCACTGCGCGAGCGCCCTCGTCGATCTCGCGCGCATGCGCTGGAGCACCCTGCACCTCGGCTATCACCCGGCCATCATCGCCTTGTGGCAGCAGGAAGGCTGCGTCGACGAGATCCGGTCGCGGCTGGGTTACCGGTTCCGGCTGCTCGACGCGCACGTGACGGCGCAGGCGCAGGCCGGGCGGCGGTGGGGGATGGCGCTGCGCCTCGTCAACGACGGGTGGGCCGCGCCCTACAACCCGCGGCTCGTCGAGCTCGTGCTCCGGCACGAGGGAAGCGGCCGGCTGATACGGTTCCCACTCACCGAGGACCCGCGGTTCTGGGGGGCGGGCGAGACGCGGCTCCTGTCGTTCTCGACCGTCCTGCCGCCGGATCTCGAAGACGGCGACTACGACGTGCTGCTCGACCTGCCCGATCCCGAGCGCGGTCTCTACGGCGTGCCCGCCTACAGCATCCGGCTCGCCAACGACGGGGTGTGGGAACCGGACACGGGCTTCAACGACCTCCACGCCCGGGTGCACGTGCGCCTCCTCGAGGACACACGGCCCAACCAGTGCGCGGGCGACGACCGGCGCGACCCCGTCCGCCGCTGCCCGTAGGCGCCGGCGTGCCCGGTCCGCCCGCACGGTGGCCCGCCGCGCCCGGCCGCCCGCGGGGGCGGCGCCGTGGTACAACGGGCGTTCGCAGACCCCATGGCCAAGAGAGGACATCGAGGCGTGCGGCGTCGGATCGCGGTGGCCGCGGCGGCCGCCTGTGCCGCGGCGTGGCTCGCGGCGCCGTCCGCGCAGGACGGCGGGACTCCGTCGCTCGTCGCCAAGGTGCACGCCTACCTCGACGTCTACGAGGGCGAGTTGAGCGCCCTCATCGCCGACGAGGTGTTCGTGCAGCGGACGGCCTTCACGAGTGAGTACGGGAACAGCCGCGTGTCCGAGCGCCGCCAGCTCGTGTCCGAGGTGGGCTTCCTGCGGCTGCCCGGCGGCCTGGCGTGGCTGGGGCAGCGCAGCGTCCGGCGCGTGGACGGCCGGCTGGTCGCCGGCGAGGCGGATCATCTCGACCGGGCGTTCGCGACGGCCGGGCCGGACCTGTTCGCGCGCGCGAAGGCCATCGCCGACGCCAACGCGCAGTACAACCTCGGGCACCCCCGCAGCCTGAACCTGCCGACGCTTCCGCTCGATCTCCTCGGACGGCGGCGGGCGTCCCGCTTCGTCACCACGATGGACGGCGGCGCGACGATCGACGGCCAGCGGGCGACGCGCCTCCAGCTGCGCGAGCACCCGCCCGGCGGCATCATCGCGTTCGAGGGCGGCCTGTTCGTCAGGGCCGACGTGCGCGCCTGGGTGCGTGACGACGGCGCCGTGCTCAGGGCGCAGGTCACCCTGCACGCGCCGGACGGCCGCGGCCGCCACGAGGTGCGCGTCGACTTCCGCGAGGAACCGGCCCTCGGCCTGCTGGTGCCCGTCAGGTTGTCGGAGACCTACGATGGGCGGCCCAGCGGCGAGGGCATCGCCACCTACGCCCGCTTCCGGCGCTTCACCACGTCCGGACGTCTGGTGCCCCCGCCTCCGCGTCGCTGAGCCCGCCGGTCCGTACACAGGAACGGGGCCGGTCCTCGGGGGACCGGCCCCGCCTCGCCTCGTCCTTCCGCCCCCCAACGGCCGGGACGGGGCGAGAGTGCGCGACGACGACCTGCCTTACGGCTTGATGAAGTTGGCCTGCGCCGTGCCGCTGGCGGTGACGGCGACGGTGCACGTCGGCTGGTTGGACGCGCAGGCACCGGTCCAGCTCACGAACTGGAAGCCGGGCTCCGGCGCGGCGCTCAGTGTCACCACGGTGCCGCTCGCGACGGCGGCCGAGCAGGTCTTGCCGCAGTTGATGCCCCCGACGTCGCTCGTGAGGAGGGCCTTGCCGCCGGCGGTCTTCACCGACAGGGTCCGCGTGGCCGTGCCGCCGCCACCGCCATTGCCACCGCCGCCGCCGCCCGTGCCACCGCCGCCACCGCCGCCCGTCGAGGCCGTGGCGAACACCGCGCCGACGTTGACGATGCCGCTTGCGGCCACGGTGCAGGTGCCGGTGCCGGCGCAGGCGCCGTTCCAGCCGGAGAACGTGCTGCCGCTATCCGCCTTGGCGGTCAGCGTGACCTGCGCGCCGGCCACGTACACCGATCCGCACTTGCTGCCGCAGTCGATGGCCTTGTCCGCCGAGCCGACCCGGCCGCCGCCCACCACCGAGACGACCACCGAGTCGGGTTCGACGTTCGCCGCCGTCATCTGCACGGCGAGCAGTTCGCCGATCTCGGTCGGGTCGGGCACGTTGCACGTCAGGTCCAGGCAGAGGGCCTCGTGCGTCACCGGATCGTAGCTGCCCGTGAAGGACCAGGTCTCGATGCGCCGGACGATGGCGCGCGTCGTCGGCTCGATGGCCCCGGAGTTGCGCTTCTGGCGGCGGTTGCCGTTGCTGCCCGAGGCCGGCTCGTCCTGGAGGATCTGGTAGTCCGACTCGAGCTGGTTCGGATCCATCGGCACGGCGCCGGGGTTGTCGGCCATGAGCTCGTCGAGCGAGAGCTCGCGCGGCAGCTGCATCACGAACGTGCGGATCCACTGGGCGTCGCCGTAGAGCTCGGGCGCCTCCGCCGGCTCGGGCGCCTCGACCTCGGCGACGAGCTCGGCCGGCTCGGCGGGCCTGGCCGGCGGCACGACGTAGTACGAGGCGTACGGCACGGCCGTCGGCGGATCGACCGGCGTCAGGCTGCCGGGCGTGTCGTCCTCGCACAGCCACCGCGAGGTCACCTTCGTGGCGTTGCCGACCGTGTAGGTGCCGAAGTGCTCGCAGCCGCCGTCCTCGTAGGTGGCGGGCACCCACTGGTAGCACTGCCCCGAGAACCAGGGCACCGTGTGCTGGATCGTCCGCGTGCTCCACGTCCCCGTGGCGGCGTCGTACGTCGCCGAATAGCGGACCGCCGTGCCCGTCGGCGTCGCGAGGAACTCCGGCATGCCGTAGCGGTTGGACGAGAAGGCCGCCCGGACGTCGCCGGGCTGCACGCCCTCGAGCTCGATCTCGAAGCCGTGGCATACCTTGCCGGTGTCGTTGGAGATGTCGAAATTGCCGAGCGACCCATAGATGATGGCGGACTGTCCCCGGGCGAGCGACGGGGCCGCGACGAGCGCGGCCAGGGCGAGACCCCAGCGCGCGGCCTGGGGCGCGCGCCGGAGCACGGCGCGGATGGCTGAACGGTGCATGTGACGGTTCTCCTTCGGTGAGCGGTGGCCCGGGGATGGGGCACGGGCCGGCGACGCGACCGGCACCCGAGACCTGAGACGGCCGAGGTGCCAGGGCCGGAACAGGTTTCTCCGGCCGGGCGGCTCCCGCGGCCGGCCCGCGGCCCGCTCGCCCGTCCCGCCGCCGGTCCCGAGGTCGCGACGAGGCCCGGCGGGTCGCGGATAATCCGGTCGTGGCCCGCTATCGCTTCGCCGACGTCGAGCTGGACGTCGACCGCTTCGCCGTCACGCGCGCGGGCGAACGCCGGGCCCTGGAGCCCAAGGCGCTCGAGGTGCTCCGTGTCCTCGTGGAGCGGCCCGGCCGCCTCGTGACCCGCGACGAACTCCTCGACGGGGTGTGGCCGGGCGTCGCCGTGACACCCAACGCCCTCACGCGCGTCGTCGCGCAGTTGCGGCGCGAGCTGGGCGACGATGCGGGCGACGCGAAGTACATCGAGACCGTGCCCACGCGCGGCTACCGCTTCATCGCGCCGGTGGAGGAGGTGCCCGCGGACGCGCCCGTCATCCCCGCCCGGCCGGTGGCGCCGCCCGCGCCCGCCGACGCGGCGCCGGCACCCGGCGCTCCGGGACGGCGCGCCCCGTGGGCGGCCGCCGTGTTCGCGGTCCTGGCGGCGGCCGTCGTGGCCGCCGTCGTGCTGGCCCGGTCACGCGCCGGCGACGCCCCTGCGGTCGTCGCGGCGGACCCCGTGTCGCTCGCACCCATCGCCGGCGAGACCGGCGACGTCACCGCGGCGGTCTTCTCGCCCGACGGCCGGTGGCTCGCCCTCGTGTCGGACCGGAGCGGGGAAGACGAGATCTACCGGCGGGACCTGTCGGCCGCCACCTCCACGCCGGTCACGGCCGATGGCATGCGCAACGTGCACCCGTCGTGGTCGCCCGACGGATCCGCGATCGCCTACCACTCGGTGATCAGGAAGGGCATCTGGGTCATCCCGGCGGCGGGTGGCGCCGCGCGGCAGGTGGCTGCCTTCGGATCGCGTCCGGCCTGGTCGCCGGACGGGCAGTGGATCGCCTTCCAGTCCGACGAGCTCCTGACCGATCTGGCGCAGCCCGGGTCGCGGCTGTGGATGGCGCCCGCCGATGGACGTGGCCCGGCGCGGCCGCTGACGACCGAGGGCGATCCACCCGGCGGGCACGGCGCCCCGCTCTGGGCGCCCGACGGCGCCGACGTCTACTTCATGGCCTTCAGAAACGGCCCCATCGACGTCTGGTCGGTGCGCGTGGCGACGGGCCTCGTCACCAAGCGGACGGCCGCGCTGTCGTTCCGCCTCCAGGCGCTCGTGCCGACCCGGTCGGGCCTGAGCGCGATCGGGCCCGATCGCTTCATGGGCGGCCGGCAGCTGCTGAGCGTCCCCGTGGGCGATTCGGCGCCGCTGTCGCCGCTGCCAACCGTCCTCGCCGACCTGCCCGGCGACATCCTGGGCCTGTCCCTGGCGCCCGGCGGCCGCACGGCCGCCCTCGTCGTCGCCGACTACCGCAAGGCGGTGCGGGCCGTGCCGGTGACGGCGGCCGGCGCGCCGCGCGGCGAGCCGCGGACGATCGCCCACGGGGGCCATCCGGCCGTGTCGCCCGACGGCACGGCGGTCGCCTACGACCGCGCCACCGAAGTGCGTGTCGTGGGGATCGACGGCACGGCGGACCGCGTCGTCAGGACCGGCGGCCGACGGGTGGCGTATCCGTCGTGGCGCTCGGCGCGGTCGCTCTTCCTGCTCCGCTGGACCGGGCTGGAGCCGGTGCTGGTGGACGTGGACCTCGAGACCGGCGCGGTCACCGATCGCGTGCGGCTGCCCGAGGCGGCGACGTTCCCCAGGGTCGCCCCCGACGGCGACACGCTGCTCGTCACGCTGGGCGAGCCGCTGAACTCGCTCCTCAAGGGCTCGGTGTCGACGGGCACCTGCGCGGCGTGGACGGCACTCGACGGCTACGCCTTCGGCGTCTGGTCGCCCGACGGACGCCTCCTCGCGCTGGAACGCAAGGTGGGACCGGACATGCCGATGTACGTGGCCGACGCCGGGACGCTCGCGGCCCGTCCCGTCTCGCCGCCTCGCGGCCAGTTCTGGCCCGGGTCGTTCTCGCCCGACGGGAAGTACATCGCCACGGCGGTCGTCGGGCCGGACGGCGTGTGGAACATCGAGAGCCTCGAGGTCGCGACGGGCGTCCGGATCCCGGTGACGCACACGGCGTCCACGCGCGTCGTCGCCCGCTACCCGGCCTGGTCGCCACGGGGCGACGTGATCGTCTACGACGAGACGACGACCACCGGCGCGCCGTATCTCCTGAGCCTCACCGGGGCGGCCTCCGGGCCGCGCCGGTGACGGCGCTGGCCGTCATCACACTTTCATCACGGCCGCCGTGCCGTTTCCGCGTGCCGGCCTCACGACAGGCGTGGGCGCCGGGCCGCACCGTGGGCGCATGCCGTTCGGCCGTGCCGCCCTCTTCACGCTGTCGTGCCTCCTGCCTGCCCTCGGGGCGGACGCCTCGTCGGTTCCCCTCGAGCCCTTCGGGCGCGGCCTCTGGACCGTCGCCGTCTCGGCCGGCCCGTCGGCCCCGACGTGGCGGTTCCTGGTCGATACCGGCGCCTCCCGTACGGTCCTGGACGCCACGGCCGCGCGGCGCGGTGGGATTCCCGTGGCGCCCGGCGCGCGCCTCGTCACGCCGGCCGGGACCGTGGATGCCGGACTCGCGACCCTGGCCGAGCTTCGGCTGAACGGGCGCGTGCGCACGGCGCTCCGCGTGGTCGTCGTGGATCTGTCGGCCCTCGGCCGCCCGCCCGTCCTCGACGGCATCCTCGGCATGGACGTGCTGGATGGCGACCACGTCGTGTTCGACTTCGCGCATGGGCGCCTCGGCTTCCCGGCTGCCGCCGAGGCCGCCGCGCTGTCCGCGGGCACCCCCGTCCCGATCCGCGAGGTCGGCGGCCGCCTGATCGTCGAGGCGCGCGTCAACGGCGCCGCCCGCGACCTGGTGCTCGACTCGGGCGCCGAGGTGGCCGTGATCTACGATGCGGGCGCCGGTGGCGGCACGCGCCTGGCCACGGCGGGCGGACCGGCTCGCGGGCGGAGCGTCGAGACGCTGGTGGCGCTCGGGCGCCTGCCGCTCGGCCTGATGCGGGCCCTGCTGGTCGCGGCGCCCGCGGGCAGGACGGGCGCGGCCGGCGTGCTGCCGGCGGCCCGCTTCACGTGGATCCACCTCGATCGCACGGCGGGCGTGGTGCGGCTGGTCCCGCGTCCGACCGCGCCGGGCCGCGGTTGAGGCCGGGCGTGGGGTGCGAATCAGCGGTCGGCGTCGCCGCCTTCGAAGCGGTAGCCGAGGCCGAACACCGTCACGATGTGGCGCGGGTGGTGAGGATCCGGCTCCAGTTTCTGGCGCAGCCAGCTCACGTGCACGTCCACGGTGCGCGTCTCGGGGGTGGCCTGGTAGCCCCACACCGCGTCGAGCAGCTGGTCGCGCGAGTAGAGCACGCCCGGATGGCGCACCAGGTGCGTCAGCAGCTTCAGCTCCTGCGCCGAGATCTTCACCGGGCGTCCGTCGCGCAGCACCTGCCCGGCCACGGGCCGGACCACGACGTCACCGAACCGGTATTCGAGCGGCTCGGCGCGCGTGCGGCGCCTGAGCAGCGCCTCGAGGCGCGCGAGCAGCTCGCTGCACTCGAACGGCTTGGTGAGGTAGTCGTCGGCGCCGGCCTTCAGCCCCCGGACCTTGTCGGCCACCGCGTCGCGGGCCGTGAGCATCAGCACGGGCGTGTCGGCGCCGTCGCGCCGCAGATCCCGGCACACCTCGATGCCGTCGCGGTAGGGCAGCATCAGGTCGAGCACGATCACGTCGTAGGCCGCCGCCCGCGCCATGGTGGCCGCGATGCCGCCGTCCTCGGCCGTGTCCACGCGGTAGCCCTCCGCGCGCAGCCGATCCGACAGCATCCGGCGGAGGCCGGGTTCGTCGTCCACGACCAGCACGCGGCGGCCCTCGCCCTCGGCCGCGACCGGGACTCCCCGTCCGTGCTTCATGCCGGCGATTCCGTGAGGGCCGGCAGGACCGGCATCGTCACCGTGAAGCGCGTGCCCGTGGGCTGCACCGCCGACACCCGGACCCGTCCGCCGTGCGAGCGCACCACCCGGTGGACCACGCTCAGGCCGATGCCGCTGCCGTCCACCTCGCGCGTGTGCGCCCGCGTGCCCCGGTAGAACGGATCGAAGACGCGCGGCAGTTCCTCGGCCGGGATGCCCGGGCCGTGGTCCTCCACCTCGATGGCGACTTCGCCCGATCGCTCGAGGCGCGCGGAGATCCGGACCGGCCCCCGCTCCCCGTGCTTGATGGCGTTGACGATCAGGTTCTTGATGGCCGCGCGCAGGGCGTCCGGGTCGGCGAGCACGTCGGGCAGCGGTTCGGCGATCTCGCGCTCGACGTAGCCCGGCGGGACGGCCGTGACGATCTGGCTGTCGTCGATCGCGCGGTCGATGACGTCGGCCACGCGCGTCGGCCGGCGGTTGAGGGCCGCGTCGGCGCGCACGTGCAGCCGGCAGCAGAGCAGGATATCGGCGATGGTGCGGTGGAGGCGCCGGCCCTCGGCCATGATGACGCGCCCGTAGTAGCGCGTCTCCTCGGCGTCGACGACCACGCGGTCGGCCAGGTTCTCGCCCGCGCACGTGATCGTCGAGAGCGGCGTCCGCAGCTCGTGCGAGATGCGGGCGACGAGGTCCAGCGACTCCTGCGCCGAGCGGCGCACGCGGTGCACCGAGAACACCAGCAGGCCGACGCTCACGCCGAGCAGGCCCAGGACGCTGGCGCCGATCCAGAGGTTGCGCGTGCGGGCGGCGCCGACCGCCGCCTCGAGCGTGCCGTCCTGCGGCTTGATGAACACGCGCCAGCGATGGGCGGCGGCGTCCGGCATGAGGCCGGCCGCGGCGTCGTGCGGGAGATCGCGGCTGTGCAGGCCGAAGAGCGGCATCAGCGACACCCAGCCGTCGAAGTCGGCGGGCGTGAGGCCGTCCCTCGACGCGTAGATGACCTGGTCGGGCTCGTCCTCGCGGTTGATGAGGACGTCGTAGACGACGGGGATGCCGCCCTCGAGCGTGCTCGCGAGCAGGTCCGGCAGCAGGTGCTCCAGGATGTAGGGCCGGTCGAGCGCGACGACGATGCGGGACGCGTCCGACGATCCGCGCCGCACGACCAGCGCGGGAATCTCGTCGAGGAGCGATCGATCGAGGCCCGACGCCTGGCGCGCCGAGGCCGGTGCCGCCGGGCCGGTGCGGGCGGCGCCCTGCAGCCAGGCCGGCCAGGCCGTGGGCGGCGCCAGCGGCCCCTCGTCGTCCACCTGCCGCGCGGCGAGGCCCGCGTCGGTCCGGACCACGAGCCACGCGTCCTTGATCAGGTGGGGATACCGCTCGACCACCGCGGCCCCGTGCCCCGCTAGATCCAGCGAGGCGCCGGCCAGCTCGGCGTCGTAGCGCACGTAGACGGCCGCCAGCAGCTCGTCGAACTCCATGGAGAGGCGCTGCGCCGCGGCGTCGAGGTTCGTCCGCGCGCGCATCTGCTCGAGGCGGCTGAGGTCGCCGAGCCAGTGGTACTGGAGGTACGCCATGGCGGGCAGCAGCGTCCCGATCACGGCGATGAGCAGCAGCGTTCCTCGCCAGGCCATGGGTGTTGGAATCCTACCGCCGCGGCCGGCGCTTCACAAGGAAGCGGCCCGCCGGTTTTTAACAGGTCTTTTACAGCTCCATAGCACCCTCTTGAAGTCTTGCGCCGAGGGCGCCCCTACGATGCGGCGATGAGGCAGCCCAGGGCGGACCCACCGGCCACGGCCGGCGCGACGGCGGTGTCGCACGACCTCACCCCGCGTGCGGGCCAGCGCCAGGCCCGCGCGCGGACTCCGGACGACGAGGCCTGCGCGGCCGACCCGGCGGGCGACGGCGGCCGCGGCCAGGCCGTGCGTCGACTGGCCCGCGACGACCCGTGGACGCCCGAGACGCGCCGGACGCTCATCGGCCTGCTGCGCCGCGACCCGGCGCCCGCCGTCCGCTTCGAGGCCGCCGTCGCGCTCGGCTGGCGCGATCACGTCGAGGTCGAGCGGGCGCTGGCCGAAGCGGCCGACTCCGACTTCCACGAGGCGCACCGCGCCGCGGGCGTGTCGATCACGGTGGCCGACGCCGCGGTGGCGGCGCTCGCGCACCTGCGCAGCCTCCGGGCGGTTCGCGTGCGCGTGCTGGCGGCCCGCGCGCGGCCGGCGTTCGACCGGGACGTGCCCGCGCTCAGCTGACGCCGGCGCGCCGTCTGTCGCCCGCGGCGCGGCCGCCGAGCGCCAGGTACGCGCCGACCGCCACGGCCAGGCTCGCCATGGTGGCGCCGGCGGGCACCAGGTAGTACACGACGATGCCGGCCGCCCACGCGGCCACCCCGGGCCAGCGCACGCCGGCCCGCGCCCCCGCCGGGTCGTAGAGCGCGGCGAGGTCGGTCGCGTGGGGCCGGATGATGAAGTGCGCCAGGAAGACGCCGCCCACCGGCACGAGCACCGACCCCACGAGCGTCATGAAGTCCGCGAAGCGCGCCAGCCAGCCCCCGGTCAGGCCGAGCGCCGTGCCCACGAGTCCCACGATCCAGACGGCCGCGCCGCCGGGCACGGCCGGGACGACGCTGCGCCACGCCAGCGACGACAGGTAGATGTTCACGAAGTTGGTCGTGATCGTGGCCAGCGCGATCAGGATCGCCGCCGCCACGCCCGCGTCGGCTGCCGCGAGCATGGTGCCGGGATCGGCGCTGCCCGCATGCCGGGCGAGCCGCCATCCCATCGGCATCAGCCACACGGCCGTCAGCGCCAGGCCCAGGAACACGGCCCGGGCGCTCGCGCGGGGGCTGGCGGTGAAGCGCGAGTAGTCGGCGAACATCAGCAGCCACGACACCTGGTAGCCGACGACGACGTCGAGCAGCACCGGCAGCGGCGTGGGCGTGAGCGCGGCCGCCGCTGGCGGGGCCGGCGGCAGGCGCAGGACGACCCATGTGATCGCCAGGCCCGCGGCCAGCATGAGCGGCACGGCGACCCGGTCCGCCGCGCGCACCGCGAGCGGGCCCCGCGCGACGACCGCCGTGGAGAGGATCCCGACCGCGATGGCCCACGCCGACTCGCCCAGCCCGAGGGGCAGCATGCGGGTCACGACCGATGCGGCGATCGCGTTGTTGACGGCGATCCAGGCGAAATTGGTCACGAAGAGCACGGCCGCGACGAGACGGGCGCCCGTGTGGCCGAGCGCGTCCCGGGCCGCGACCATCGACGGCACGCCCAGGCGCGCGCCCACCGGGGCCAGCAGGCCCACGATGCCGGCGCCGACGATCGCGCCGACGACGACGACGGCGGCCACCCGCGCCGGCGCGAGCCCGGCGTCGAGCGACGCGCCGACCTGCAGCGTCGTCGCCACGATGTTGGCGGCGGCGAAGACCAGGAACAGGTCCCAGCCCGACTGCGTGCGGGCGTCGGCGGGGACCGGGGAGAGGTCGGCGGCCTGCACGCGTCTCGTCGCCCGCGCTCAGACCACGTGATGCTCGCCGGCGGCGCGTCCCGACCGGAAGCGCTCGAAGGCGAAGCCCGTGAGGTCGAGTCCTGGATCGCGGCCCAGCATCACGTCGGCCAGCAGGCGGCCGGCGGCCGGCGCCTGCTGGAAGCCGTGTCCGCTGAACCCGGCGATCGCGTAGAGCCCGTCCACGCCCGTGGGGCCGATGACGGGGTTGTGGTCGGGCGTCATCTCGTAGAGCCCGGCCTAGGCGTGCGTGACGGCGGCATCGCCCAGGGCGGGGAGGCGCCGCATCGCCACGGCCGTCACCTCCGGCAGGAAGTCCCAGCGGACGCTCGTGTCGAAGCCGGGCCGCTCGGTGGGGTCGCCCATCCCGAAGAGCAGGCCGCCGCCTTCCCGGTGGAAGTAGAACGTGGTGTCGAAGTCGATCACCATGAGGCGCGATCGCGGCGTCCGGCCCGCGAACGGCTGGTCGTCCCAGTTCGCTCCCGCCGCTGGGTGGGCGATGAAGATGTGGCGGCGTTCCGCCGTCACCGGCAGGTCGACGCCGGCGAGGGCGGCGACCTGTCCCGCCCATGGGCCCGCCGCGTTCACGACGGCGCCGCAGGCGATGTCGCCGCGGGAGGTGCGGACGCCGCGCACGCGTCCGTGCGCGACGTCGAGGCCCGTCACTTCCGTGCCCTTGTGGATCGTCAGGCCCCGAGCCTGGGCCGCCTTCGCCAGGCCCATCGTCACGCCGTTGGGATCGGCGATCCCGTCCTTCGCGCAGAACGTCGCGGCCAGGACGTCGGTCGCGTCGAGGCCCGGCGTCATCGCCGCTGCGTCGGCGCCCGAGAGCCAGGCCACGTCGATGCCGACCGACCGCTGCAGGGCCACGGCCGCCGTGAAGGCGGCGACGCTCGCCTCGGACGAGAGCAGGAAGAGGTAGCCGTCCTGCCAGAAGTCGATGGGCGTGCCCACCTCGGCCTCGAAGCGCTCGAAGAGCGCGATGGATTCGCGAGACAGGGCGATGTTCGCCGGGTCCGAGAACTGGTGCCGCACGCCGCCGGCGTTCCGGCCGGTGGAGCCCGCGGCGAGCCGCGCGTCGCGTTCGACGAGCACCACGCGGCCGGCGCCGTGCAGGGTGAGGTAGTACGCCGTGGCGGCCCCCATGCACCCGCCGCCCACGATGACGACGTCGGCCGTCTCCATGGGCGGCATCGTACCATCGCGCGGCGCGGCCGCCCGCGCGCCTCCTCGCCGGAGGCCTCGCGCCGGACTGCTATGCTGGGCGCCGCGTCTTCCGCAGGGAGCCCCTCATGACACGCCGCCTCATCGCCGCCGCCGGTCTCGCCGCTCTGATCGCGCCTCTTCCCGGCGCCGCCCAGGCCCCGCCCGCGCAGGTCCTGCAGCCGGCGCGGGTGTACGACGGCGCGGCCATGCACGAAGGATGGGGCGTGGTCGTGCGCGGCCGGACGATCGAGGCCGCGGGTCCGCTGGCGTCGCTGGCCGTGCCGTCCGGCGCGGAGCGCGTGGCGCTCCCCGGGCTCACGCTCATGCCGGGGCTCGTCGAGGGACATTCGCACCTGCTCCTGCACCCCTACAACGAGACGGTCTGGAACGACCAGGTGCTGCGCGAGCCGCTCGCGTATCGCGTGGCCCGCGCGACCGTGAGCGCGCGCGACACGCTGATGGCCGGCATCACGACCGTGCGCGACATGGGCACCGAGGGCGCCGGCTACGCCGACGTCGGGCTCAAGCAGGCGATCCAGGACGGCGTGGTCCCCGGGCCGCGGATGCTCGTGGCCGGCCCGGCCATGGTCGTGACCGGCTCCTACGGACCGAAGGGTTTCGCGCCCGAGGTCACGGTGCCACAGGGGGCCGAAGAGGCCGACGGCATCGAGGGCGTCACCCACGTGGCGCGGCGCCAGATCGGGCGCGGCGCCGACTTCGTGAAGGTGTACGCCGACTACCGCTGGGGCCCGAACGGCGAAGCGCGCCCGACCTTCAGCGTGGAAGAGATCGCGGCCATCGTGGCCGTCGCCAGGAGCAGCGGCCGCTACGTGGCCGTCCACGCGAGCACGCCGGAAGGGATGCGCCGGGCCATCATGGCCGGCGCCGAGACGGTGGATCACGGCGACGCCGGCACGCCCGAGATCTGGGCGCTCATGAAGGAGAAGGGCGTCACGTTCTGTCCCACCCTCGCCGCCGGGGACGCGACCGCGCAGTACGCGGGCTGGAAGAAGGGCCAGGACCCGGAGCCGGCCCGGCTCGCCGCGAAGCGCGCGACGTTCCAGGCCGCGATGAAGGCCGGCGTGAACCTGTGCTTCGGCGGTGACGTGGGCGTCTTCCCGCACGGCGAGAACGTCCGCGAGCTCGAGATGATGGTGGCCGCGGGCGTGTCCGCGGCCGAGGCGACCCGCATCGCGACCTCCGGCAACGCGACGACCTTCCACGTGGGCGACAAGGTCGGCCGCGTGGCCCAGGGGCTGCTGGCCGACCTCATCGCCGTCGAGGGCGACCCCACGCGCGACATCGGCGCGCTGCGCCACGTGCGGTTCGTGATGAAGGACGGCACGATCTACAAGCACCCCTAGCGCACGCGGAGCCGCGCCGATGTCCGCCCCGCTCGCCTCCCGCGCCGACTTCCTCCGCCTCGACGGCGTCGTCCACCTGGCCGGCGGCGGCCAGACGCCGGCGCTCGCCCGGCACCAGGATGCGCTGGCGCGCGCCCTCGCCGCCAAGGGCACGGGCCTGGCGGGCGCCGAGGCCAACGAGCGAGTCCGGCGGCGCGTGGCCGCCAAGGTGGGCGCGCTCCTCGGCGCCGATCCCGGCGACATCGGGTTCCCGTCCAGCGTGGCCCACGGCATCAGCCTCGTGGCCGACGCCGTGGACTGGCGCGAGGGCGACAACGTGGTCATGGAGCGCTGGGAGTTCCCGTCGCTCATGAACCCGTTCCTGGCGCAGCGCCGGCACGGCGTCGAGGTGCGTGCGGTGGCGCCCGAGCCGTCCACCTGGCGCGCGCCGCTCGCCCGGTTCGCCGAGGCGGTGGACCGGCGCACGCGGGTCGTGGCCGTGAGCCATGTGTCGTTCCTCACCGGCGAGCGCCACGATCTCGAGGCGTATGCTGCGATGGCGCGACGGGTGGGCGCCCTCTTCGTCGTCGACGCGTCGCACGCGCTCGGGTCGGTCCCCGTCGAGGCGCCGGTGGCCGACTTCCTCGTGGGGTGCTGCTACAAGTTCCTGCTGGGCCATCAGGGCGTCGCCGTCGCGTACTGGAACCGCGCCCGCGTGCCCGACTGGCGGCCGGCGCTCACCGGGTGGCACTCCGTGACCTGGCGGCCGCCGATGGACGCCCCGGACGAGGTGGCGCCCCTCACGACCGGACGGGCGTTCGAGCCCGGCAACCCCGCGTGGGGCCCGCTCTACGTGCTGGACGACGCCCTGGACTACCTGGCCGCGCTCGGCATGGACGCGGTGGAAGCGCACACGCTCGCGCTGTCCGGCGAACTCCGCGCCCGCCTCGCGGCCCATGGCCTGGCCGTCGTGACGCCCGAGCCGGCCGCCGCGCGGGCCGGCAGCGTCGCGGTGGCGGCCTCCGACCCCGAACGCATCCGCGAGGCGCTCGAGGCCGCCGGCGTGCTCGTCACGGGCGAACACGGCCGGGTCCGCGCCTCGGTGCACGTCTACAACGACGGCGCCGACGTGGCCGCCGGGGCCGATGCGCTCGCCTCGGCGGTGCGGGTGCGGTAGCATGTCATGCAACCTGGAGGTTGCATGATGTCCGACGTCATCACGAAGACCGCGGTCCTCGCCGCGCCGCTCGCCCGCGTGTGGGAGGCCGTGAGCGACGCCCGCCAGTTCGGGGCGTGGTTCGGCGCCGAGTTCGATGGGCCGTTCGTGGCCGGCGCCAGGGTGGGCGCGCGCATCGTGCCCACGACCGTGGACGCGGACGTGGCGGCCATGCAGGCGCCGCACGCCGGCGTGACCTTCGACGTGTGGGTCGAGGCCGTGGAGCCCATGCGCCGGCTCGCGTTCCGGTGGCATCCGTACGACCTGGGAGGGCAGGACCCGGCCACCGCGCCGACGACGCTCGTGGAGCTGGTGCTCGACGAGACGCCCGAGGGCACGCGGCTCACGCTCCGTGAATCGGGCTTCGAGCGGGTGCCGCTCGAGAAGCGGGCGGCCGCCTTCACGGCCAACGAGGAAGGCTGGGCGCTGCAGGCCCGGCTCGTCACGGCCTACCTCGCGAGCCGCCCGTGACCGCGCACCAGGCCGCGAAGGCGCGCCCGGGGGGCGCGAAGCCGCCCACGAAGGCCGCGGCGGCCCGGCGCCTCCAGACCGCAGCGCCCGTCTTCACGGCGCTGGGCGATCGGACGCGGCTGTATCTCGTGACCCGGCTCTGCGACGCGGGGCCGCAGTCGATCGCCTCGCTGGCCGCCGGCACGGATCTCACGCGGCAGGCCGTCACGAAGCACCTCCGCGTGCTCTCGAACGCGGGCCTCGCTCGCGCGGATCGCACGGGCCGCGAGCAGCGCTGGCGCGTGGACCAGGCGCGACTGGCCGAGGTGCGACGGCTCCTCGGCCAGATCGCCAGTGATTGGGATCAGTCGCTGGCGCGCCTCAGGACCTTCGTGGAGGAGGACCGGTGAGGCCTGTGTCCGCCCGTCACCTGCCCGTCCGCCCCGATCTGACGCAGCTGACGCACCAGGCCCGCGACCTGCAGCGGCAGGCGCGAGCCGGCGACCCCGCCGCGATCGCCGAGATGCGCGCCGCGCTCGGCGACGCCGTCACGCCGGCCGCGCCGACCCGCGCGCAGGCGCAGTTCGCGCTGGCACGCGGCTACGGCGTGGCGAGCTGGCCGCGGCTCGTCGATGCGTGCCGCCTCGTGGCCGCCATCTGGGACGACGACGTCGACACCGTGCGCGCGATGGTGCGCCGTCGGCCGGCGCTCCTCGTCGAGATGGCCCGCGGCACGTCCCGCTGCAACTGGGGACCGCCGATGTCGTACGCGGCGAACCTCGGCAAGGACGCCGTCATCCGGACGCTGTGGGACCTCGGCGCCAGAGACGTCGAGCGCGCGTTCGATCGCGCCGTGCTCCAGGGCCGGCTCGACACGGCGACACTGCTGCGCGATCTCGCGGGCCGGCCCCCGCTGCCTCCCGGCGCCGTCATGGGGCCGTGCGAGACGCTCAATGCCGAGGGCCTGGCCTACGTGCTGGATCTCGGCGCGAGGGTCGCCGATGGCGCCGGCGATCCCCGCGCGCCGGTCGCGCTCGTGCTCGAGACGTACTCGCGCGATCCGCGTGGGAAGCACGCGTGCCTGGATCTGCTGGAAACGCACGGCGTCGAGCTGCCGGACACGCCGACGATGGCCGTGCATCGCGGACGCCTCGACCTCCTCGCCCGGCACCTCGACCGCGATCCCGCGATGCTCGAGCGGACGTTCCCCTTCGACGCCTTCTTTCCCCCGGCCCTGGGCTGCCAGCCCGACGACGGATCCGCCGCGACCGGGACGCCGCTGGGCGGCGCGACCTTGCTCCACATGGCCATCGAATACGGTGAGCTCGACGTGGCGCGATGGCTGCTCGATCGGGGCATGGACCCGGACGCGCGCGCCGCCGTCGATGGGGACGGGTTCGGCGGGCATACGCCGCTCTTCAGCGCGGTCGTGTCGTACGCCGCGCGACTCGGCGTCCGCTATCCGGACGTCGCGTCCGAGCGCGATCCGTTCGTGGACCTCCTGCTCGCCCACGGCGCGTCACCGAACGCGCGCGCTTCGCTCAGGTCACGGCTGCACGTCGAGGCCTGGCACGAGTATCGGGACGTGACGCCGCTCGGATGGGGCACCCGCTTCCACGACCCGCTGGTGGTCAGCCGGGCGGCCCTGCAGGCCATCGCCGCGCACGGCGGCCGCGAGTAGCCCGGTCCTCCGGCGCCCTGGCCTGAGGCTGGGCGCCGGTCAGCGAAAGGCGGCGGTGAGATCCACCCGCAGCTGCCGCGGGGCGCCGAAGTGCGTGCCGCTGAACGGATTGCCGAAGTTGTAGGCGTAGCGGCGATTCGAGGCGTTCAGCACGCTCGCGCCCAGCGTCAGGGTGCCCCAGGCCGCGCGTGTGAGGCGCATCGACGCCGTGAGGTCCAGCATCAGGCGCGGCTTCACGCGCCCGCGTCCGACGTCGATGAGGTCCGCCCCCGGGCGCTCCAGCAGGTCGTCGAGCTCGTCGTCGTCGAGATCGCCGACCTCGAGCGGGGTGCCGCTGGCATACCGGGCCTGGGCGGACGCGGACCAGCGGCCGACCGGCTGCACCCACGTCACCGTCAGCGCACCCACGTGCCGCTGATCGTGATCGGGCGTGAACACGACACCCTCGCCGATGTCGTCGAGGTCGTCCTCCAGGAAGAGGCCGCCCGTGATCGGTCCTTCCTGCTCCACCTTCGACAGCGTGTAGGTGGCCGACGCCGTCCACCCGCGGACCGGGGGCAGCGACAGGCGCACGTCCAGGCCGCGCGCCGTCCCGTGCGCGACCGCATTCGGGAAGACGATGGTGGTGCCGAAGAACACGTTCGGGTCGGCGTAGTTCTCGACGGACCGCCGCCAGGCGGCGACGTCCAGCTCCAGCGACGCCGGCAGGCGCTGCGCCCAGCCGAGCTCCCACGCGCTCTGTCGTTCGGGCTCGATGGCGGCCCCGCCGGACTCGGCATCGTCGTCGGTTGCGAACGGCGACAGCGCGCGGGCTGCCTCCGACGAGGCGAGCAGCAGGTGCTCGGCCTGCGGCGGCTGGAAGAACCGGTTGAACGACGCGCGCATCGACGCGCGGAGCCCGGCGAGGTCCAGCCCGGCGCCCAGCCGCGGGCTCCACTGCGACGCCTCGACCAGCAGCGACGTGCGGTCGTAGCGCAGGCCGACGTCGAACGACACCGGTCCCGCATCGACGCGGTCCTGCGCGAACGCCGACCACTGCGTGCGGGCGATGCGATCGCCGAAGACGAAGGGACGGGCGGGCGTGAAGCTGCGGGCGGCATCGGACAGGCCGTCGGCGTCGTCCGCGGTGACGGCGAAGCGGAAGTCCTCGTGCAGTGCCAGGCGGGCGAGCTCGCCTCCGGCGGTCAGGGTATGGCGCCCCACGAGCCGGCTCCACGTGGCCAGGGCCCCCTGGCGGTCGTGGCGGCGATCGGACGCGGCGCTGAGCGGCGTGTCGGCGGCGGAAGGCAGCAGTTGCGCGTCGACCCGGCGCACGTAGGCGCCGACCTGGAGCGCCGTGCTGCGCAGCGGCTGCTGCCACGCCACCGACGCGGCGCTCTGCACGATGCGCTGACGCTGGTCCTGGCCGGCCTCGTCCTGCGCCTCACCGTGCGGCACGTCGTAGCGCGAGCGGCCGAGGCGGCCGAGCGCCGTGGCCTGCCCGCCTCGTGGCAGCGAGGCCCGCAGTCGGAGCGACCCCGCCGCCACGCCTCCCACGTTGTGCATGTTGTCGGGATGCACCGGGTCGAGGAACCGCGACGAGCGTTCGGCGGTCGTCGCCGCGAACAGATCGAAACCGCGCCGGAACGGGCCGCCGGCCGAGGCCGACGTGCTCGCGAGGTCGCTGCTGCCGGACCCGCCGCGCGCCTCGCCGCGCCAACGCTGCGGCGCGGGCGGAGAGTTGACGACGACGACCGCACCGGACTTCAGTCCGAACTGCGCGGGCGTGTGGCCGGTGGCCACGTCGACGGTGCCGGCGGCGGCGAGCGACGGCGGAATGCCGAACGCGACGTCGAGCCGGTCGTAGACCGGGATGCCGTCCTCCACGAACAGCACGCCGTCGTCGACCCCGCGCACGTGCAGCAGCCCGTTGTCTTCCTCGGCCCAGCCGGGCGCCGAGGCGAGTGCCTGCGGCAGCGCGCGGCTCTGCAGCCGCAGCGGGCGGCTGTCGAGTTCGCGTGCACCCATCTGGACGACCGACCGTTCCAGCGGGGCCGCCAGTCCCGCCACCGTGACGTCGTCCATCAGGTGGAGGCTGACGGTCACGTCCTCCGGCAGACGGGGGCCGACCTCGATGGAGTCGCCCCAACTCCCCAGCGCGCCGACGCGCGCATCGATCCAGTAGCGGCCGGGAGCGACATCGACGAACACGAATCGCCCGTTCGCGTCCGTCGTCGTGCTGGCCACGACGGTGGAGCCCGAGCCGAGCGAGACCGGGAGGTGGGAGGCCGCCTGGCCGTTGCCGATCTCCACGTGTCCGGCGACCGCATAGCGCACGGGCTGCGCCATGGCCGGCGCTGCCAGGACCAGGGCCATGAGCGCCGCGCCGAGGCGGACGACGGTCGACCGACGGGACGACATCGGCGGCGCGACTAACGGCGCTCGTACTTGTAGACCACGCCTCCCCGCATCACGAACCGCACGCGCTGCAGCGCGGTGATGTCGGTCAGCGGATCGCCCTCGACGGCCACGAGATCCGCCTGGAGGCCGGGCGCGATGGCGCCGACGTCCTTGTCGAGGTTCATCGACGCGGCGGCGAGCGACGTCATCGACACGATGGCGTCCATGGGTGCCTGGCCGGACTTCACGCGCTCGATCGTCTCGCGCATGTTCTGGCCGTGGGCGCCGGCCACCGCGTCGGTGCCCATCACCATCTTCAGGCCCTTCGTCTTCAGCGCCGCCGAGAACATGGCGTCCTTCATGCCGAGCGCCTTCTCCATCGAGGCGAAGCCTTCCTCGGTGTAGTTGCCGATGCCCAGGAACTTCGCCTTGTTCTCCAGGTAGTTCTGGGTGACGAGCCCGATATTGGGATCGAACCAGACGCCCTTTTCGGCCAGGAACGCGAGCGAGGCCGCGTCGGCCAGCCCGCCGTGTTCGACCGTCGTGCAGCCGGCGCGCGCGGCCCGCATCATGGCCTCCGGCGCGTGGGCGTGCACCATGGAGCGCAGGCCCTGGGCGCGTGCCTCGCCGCACACGGCGTCGAGCTGCGCCTGGGACAGCGTCGGGACGCCACCGTCCCTGATGCTGGCCGACGCGAAGATCTTCACCAGGTCGGCGCCGTCGGCCTTGAGCTGGCGCACGCGCGCGCGCATCTCGTCGGGCGTCATCTTCGGATTCGAGATCTGCCCGAGCGACGAGAGCAGGCGCGGGCCCGGCAGCACCCCGCGGTTGATGGCGTCGCGCAGCGCCTTGTCAGATGCCGAGCCGACCGACTGGATGGTGGTGAAGCCGGCCATCAGGGTGACCCAGGCGTTCTCGGCCGCATACAGGACGGCCACCTCGGGGGCTCCGGCCGCTGACGAAGCGGCCGTTGGCGAAGTGCCAGCCGATGTGGACGTGGGTGTCGATGAAGCCGGGCAGGAGCGTCAGCCCCGTCAGGTCGTAGGTGGCCGGCCCTTGCGCGGCGCCCACGGCCGTGATGCGACCGCCGCCGACGGTCACGACGGCGTCCGTGCGCTGCTGGCCCCGGCCGTCGATGAGGCGGGGCGCCCTGAGCGTGACGGCGGACGGCTGGGCGTCGAGCGGCGCGTGAAGGACCGAGAGGCCGAGCGCGGCGAGGCCGGCGACGATCAGGCGGCGGGTCATTGAAGGACTCCTCGGCGCGCATTCTAGTCGATGGCGGGCGGCGGACCGGCCGAGGCGCGCCCCGGCGGCGCCGCGGCCGCAGCCGCGGGCGGTAGACTCGTTCGGAGGGAGGCGGGCATGGCACGGGCACGGATGAGGACGTGGGGGATGGTGGCGGTGGCGGTCGTGGGAGTGGCCGGCCCGGCTGCGTCTCAGGAGACGCAGACCGAGCGCGAGGCGGCGAAGGACGTGCTGCGGCAGATGGCTGCCCTCGAGGCGTCGCTCGACGTCCCGGCGCTCGTGACGACGATCCAGGCCCCGAACGCCAGGCGCGACGGCGTGGCCGCCCGGGCCAAGGCGCTGCTCGACACCGAGCTCCTGGCCCTCTCCGACGACATCTGCACGCATCCCGAAGTCGGCTACGAGGAGACGCGGTCGGCCGAGAAGCTCACGGCGACGCTCCGCGCGCACGGGTTCAGCGTGGAGATGGGCGGCGGCGGGTTCGCCACCGCGTTCACGGCCCGCTACAAGGGCGCATCGGGCCGGCCCAACCTGGGCGTGATCGTGGAGTACGACGCGCTGCGCGGCACGCAAGGCGCCTTTCATGGCGACCAGCACTGCGCGCAGGGGCCGGTGGGCATCGCCGCCGCCATCGCCGTGGCCGAGTTCCTCGCGGCCGAGCACCTTCCCGGCACCGTGACGGTGTTCGGGACGCCGGCGGAAGAGCTCCTCGAGCCGTCCGCGAAGACCGTGATGCACAAGGCCAACGTGTTCCATGGCATGGACGTCATCGTCAGGAGCCACGCGAGCACGGTCACGTCGCGGCCGGCGCCGGGATTCGGGACGTGCTGTCTCAACATCGACGGCGTGAAGTACACCTTCAGCGGTGCCCCGGCGCACCAGATGACGGCCTGGAACGGCAGGAACGCGCTCACGGCCGTCATCAAGCTCTTCGACAACATCGACGGCGTGCGGAGCAACATCCGGCCGGAGGCGCGCATCCAGGGCATCATCACCGAGGGCGGCGCGGCGCCCAACGTCGTGCCGGACCGGACGCAGGCCGACTTCTACATCCGCTACCCCGACGAGGTGTACCTGAAGACCGTGCGCGGGTTCGTGGACGACGCCGCGAAGGCGGCGGCCCTCGCCACGGGGACGAAGGTGAAGATCGACAACTACGGGAGCAACCGCGACGGCATCTCGGTGGCGACCCTGGCCGAGCTCGCCTTCGCCTACATGAAGCGGTACGGCGCCGGGAAGGTGCTGGACCAGCCCGGCAAGCCGCAGGGCTTCGAGGAGAGCGGCAGCGTCTCGCGCGACATTCCCGGCGTCGGCTTCAGCGCCTACACCTCCGACTGGCCCAACCACACCTACGAGATGGACCAGGACAACCTGAAGCCCGTGGGCCACGACGGCTTCCGCGTGCAGGCGCAGGCGATGGCCGCGCTCTTGACCGACTTCGCCACCAACGAAGCCTACCGGGCGGCCGTCAAGAAGGAGTTCGACGGCATCAAGGGCCTGTTCGGCCAGTACCTGTCCGCGCTCGAGAAGACCTACCAGGATCCCAAGGTCGCCGACCCGAAATAGGCCGGCGCCCCGGGGTCCCGGCCGTGCTCAGAAGCGGTAACGGGCGCTGATGCGGAAGACGCGGGCC